>VFZU01000041.1 GCA_016870995.1 Acidobacteriota bacterium | reverse complement strand
TCGTCGCGATTTTTCTGTTGAATTCAAAATTGCTGCGTGATTCAATGGCAATAATTCACTCCCAACGCGCTGTCCACCACGTCCGGAGCGGAACACATTGAGCTGACGTCGACACGGGACCGGCGACCTTTGACTACCACTATGCCCGACTCAGCTACAAAGTACAGTTTCTTGTCGGATTCGAGATCATAGCCGGTCTTGGTGCCATCTGGGATTCTGACGATCTTGTCGAGGAGCGGACGCTGGATCATGGCATGAGGGCCAACGTTGCATTAGTCGAAGAGCTTTGAATTGTCTGCTTCAGTCCAGCGTTTGTCCGGCCGCGCTTGCCGTTCCAGCAGCTAGTAGCGCCGAGCGATTTGCATCGAGCTGACGTCGACTCGCGAGCGGCGGCCTTCGACCACCACGATGCCCGATTCAGTTACAGAGTAGAGCTTCTTGTCGGATTCGAGATCGTAGCCGATTTTGGTGCCATCGGGGACTCTGACGTTCTTGTCGAGGATCGCCCGCTTGATCTTGGCGCCGCGGCCGATTTCGCAGTTGTCGAAGATGATCGAATCGTCGACTTCAGCCCCTCCCATAACCTTGACACCTCTGCCGATGATGCAGTTGCGGATCGCGCCGCCCGAGATGATCGAGCCGCCGGAGACGATGGAATCTACAGCGGAACCG
This sequence comes from Acidobacteriota bacterium, assembly GCA_016870995.1. Classification (GTDB taxonomy): domain Bacteria; phylum Acidobacteriota; class Terriglobia; order Bryobacterales; family Bryobacteraceae; genus Bryobacter. The sequence continues at coordinate 42,944 of VFZU01000041.1, read as the reverse complement.
CGAACCTGGTTCTCATCGAAGGTGAACTTGGCTGGTGGGTCTTCGTAGCCGGCCGTGCGGAGGGGCCAGTTGCGGTTGTAGAGGTTCAGTTGCGGATGGACGCTGCGGAGGTCCATCGAGGCTTCGTAATAGCTGTCGATGGTGCCGACGTCGCGCCAGTAGGGTTCCTGGTCGGTGGGGTCGCCGGGGATGTGGTTTCGTTGGAAGTCGTAGGCGTACATTGGAACCTTGCCGACAAGGCGTGGCAGGATGTCGCGACCAAAATCGTGAGAAGAGTTGGGGTCTTCGGCGTCGGCGTATAGCTCCTTGAGCAGCAGGCCTGTCGAGAAAACATAGTTGCCCATCGAGGCGTAAACGCGTGTTGGGTCGCCTGGCATGGTTGGCGCATCGGGGTTCTTCTCATGGAAGCCGATGATGGAACCGCCTGGAGCGGCTTCGATGACGCCAAACTCGCTGGCGTACTTCTTTTCAACCGGGATGGCGGCGATGGTAGCGTCAGACCCTTTGTCGATATGGAACTCGATCAACTCGCGGATGTTCATACGGTAGATGTGGTCTGCGCCGAAGATGGCGATGACATCGGGCTCGGCTTGCTCGATCAGGTTGACGTTCTGATAGATGGCGTCCGCCGTGCCTCGATACCAGCTTTCACCGGGAGACCGCATTTGGGCCGGAACCGGGATGCAGAAGTGGTTCTTCAGCAGGCCTGAGAATTCCCAGCCGTCGCGCAAGTGCTGGAGCAGAGACTGGCTCTTGAATTGGATCAGGACGTAAATCGAATAGATGCCTGAATTGACGAAATTCGAAAGAACGAAGTCGCAGATGCGATAACGGCCTCCGAAGGGCACGGCGGGCTTGGCCCGTTCTTTGGTTAAGGGATAAAGCCGGGTGCCTTTGCCGCCCGCAAGAATAAAGGCCATGACTCGACGTTGCATAGTCTTCTAGATCGTGATTCTTTCACAGTTTTGTTTCGATGGAGTAAGAATCTTGTCAATTAGGCAAAGCTTGGGTGAGCGATAAACGGCAGCTTGGGAATTTCTCCCGCTGGCTGCTGCAGCGTGATGTCTTCGAATAGCATCGAGGGCACCGAATAGGTGACCAGAATGCGGGCGAGGGAAATGGGTCCGCCAACGAAGGGGTTGGGGCGTAGGTTGCGGAACTGCGCTGTGTATGGAGCAGCTTCAGTGGAGACGCCGGCAAGGTCGCGGAAGGCTGCGGTGGTGAAGCTGGAGATCTCGATGTTGCGAATGAGCTCTTCACGGCCATCGGGGAAGATCTTGAAGGCTTCAATCACGGGGCTGAGCTGGACGGATTGGCCAGCTGCGCCACTGGTGAAGATCACTGTGCGTCCTCGCGGTCGGGCAAACTGGTCCGCGGGATTGGCCATTCTGCGGACGATGACGCCAAACTCGATGCCACGGTCTTTGACGATTTGGAGCATTTCCTGCTTGAGTTCCGCGAGGGGTTTGGCTTTGGTGGATTCAACGATGAGGTTCGATGGTGCAACGCCCGAGGCGCGGCGGCTGGCTGTTGAGTCAGTTACGCCCGGCACAAGCGCACGAGAATTGAGCAGGCGCTTGAGAATGCCGCCTTGAACGACGATGGTGGGCTTGGCCTTAACGCCCTCCTCGTCGACGGGGTAAGAGCCCGAGAAATCCTTGCGGGTTGGGTCGTCAGTGACTTTCATGTGGCTGGGCAGAACGCGGGTTGAGATTTTGTCGGTAAAGACGCCGGCGGAGGCAGCAAACATGCCTTCGAAGCGCTGGTCGTCGACGACGATGCGTGGATTGCCCAAGAGCGCTGTGGCAAAGCCTTGCGCAAAAAGCTCTGCTGCTGCCTGGCCTTCAAACAGCACAGGGCCAGCGTAACGGCTGAGAGTTTTCGCCTCGCGGAGGTTCTTCAGCCTTTGCTGGAAGGCCTTGATCCGTTTGGAGAGTTCTTCGAAGGAGGGAAGAGCAGACATCGAGTCGACGTAGAGGGATTCGACATCAGTGATGGGCATGCCGTCGGTGGCTTGGGTTTCGGCATACCAGTTGAGCATGATCCCGGGCTCATTTCTCCAGAACTCCGTGCCTTCCGAAGAGGTGAAGCGCGTGAGGATGTTCGTACAATCCAGGCGGACACCCGAGTTGTCGATGTGTGCGGAGTCGCGGAAAAGTGCGGAGAGTTGCTTGACGAGAGCTTCGGCCTTAGCCTTGGTGGGGAAGTCGACCGGTTTGTTTAACGTGACTTCGACAACCTCTTCTTTAGAGAAGTCGGCGCTCGGTGCGCCAGTACGGGTGCGGTTTTCCAGAGCAGCCCGCTTTTTGGCGAGATCGTCGAGGGCTTGTTTGTAGGCACTGTCTGTGGAGAGCCAGAACTGGCGGCGGAACTCATCGTAATCGTCATCGAGGGAAAGGCTGGAACCGAAGTTGGCCTGGATACGGATGACCCCCGAAAAAGCAGTGCGGGCGGAATAGAAGTTCGTGTTGTCCTGCGTGTAGTTGCCGACGCGGCACTCGGTAGCGAGAAGGCGCCGACGAGACTCGCCGGAACTGCTGAGCGCACCGAAGCTGGCTGAGGCGCTGACCGTTGTGGTCTCGGTGATGCGGTAGCTTAGGAAGTAGGGCTTTTCGAGGTTTTCGAGCTGCAGTTTCTTGAGCGAACGCTTGAGCTCGTCACGCATCGCTTTGAGGAGAGTGTCCTCGGGCAGTGCTGCTTGGGAGATTGCTGGCAGGATTGCCGAGGAGGCAAGGAAAGAACGGCGACGCATTAGTAATTACCTCCGAAAATGAGTTCACGCCAGGTACCAATATTAGGGTCGTCGAAGGGTGGCGGAAGAATGGGGGAGCGTTCCTGAGATTTGGGCTTCTTTTGGATCTCAACCTGGCTGACTAAAAGCGAGGGGCCGCCAGCACTCACGGGGACTCCTCCTGAAGTTGCGCCGCAGATACCGTTGAAGACAGAAGGGTCGTTGGCTGCGGCAGTGATCTTGCCAAACGTGGTGAGGGGGGTGCCGATCAAATCGACGCCGCGGACGAGTTCTTCGCGGCCATCGGGATAGATACGGTAGGTCATGACTGGGATGACAGTAAATGAGTTTGGACGTTCCCGGCCGGGAAGAGTAAAGCCGCCCTGGACGTCATCGAAGAAGAGACCGTAGGGAAGTTTGGCCTTGGTAACTTCGTCGGTGAGTTTCTTCTTCAGCTCTTCGCGAGAGACTGCTTCGCTTGCGACGATGATGAGGTTGGATTGGCGGGCTTCGACGTTGTACCCGGCCTGTCGTCGGCCGTGGCCGTTTGATTCTGCAAAGCCTTCGATCGGGGTGCGGGACATCAGGTAGTTTTTGAAGATGCCCTTTTCGACGACCGAAACGCGGCGGGCCTTGATGCCCTGGTTGTCGTAACGGTAACAGCCGGAGAGCTCGGTTTTGCCCAGCTTGGTGAGGGTTGGATCGGAGTAAACGCTGAGGAACTCGGGCAGAATCTTTTGGCCGACTTTGTCTTTGAAGGTTTGACCGTCATCTTCGTTCTTGGCACGCTGGCCTTCAATGCGATGGCCGAAGATTTCGTGGAAGAAGACGCCTGTTGCACGCGGGGAGAGGATTGCCGGGCCGGTGTAGGGTTCCATGACCGGGGCGAGTTTCAGCGCCATCAGATCTTTGGCCATCTGGTTGACGCGGGCTAGAACTTCTTCGTCTGAGGGAAGGCCAGCGAGGGTTGTGCTGAACCAGGATTCGGATTTGGGAAGCTCCATGCCGTCGTCGGCCTTGGCGAACACATTGATGGAGAGGCGATAGAACGGTTGCGAGGTTTGGATGCGGCTGCCTTCGGAGTTGACGAAGGTGCGCGTTTCGATGCTGGCGCTGATCCGGGCGTCGGCCTGGTAAATGTTGCCGTAGCGCTTGAAAGGTTTGGTGTAAGTACGGACTTTCAATTCCCAGGCTTTACGGTCGACTGCGGAGAGTTTGACAATCGGCTCAATGAACTTCTCGGTGGGACCGGAAGAGAAGTCTGGCGCTTTGTCGGTGTTTTCGGCCTTGACCTTGACGTTGGTCTGAATCGCGATCCATTGCTCGATCGAGCGCTTGTAGCGCTGGTCGGTTTGGTACCAGATTGCAGAACGAATGGCGGCTGGGTCATCTTCAATGGGGATTGTAACCGGGTTGAAGTTGTCCAGCATGATTAAGGTGTTGCCGCGCACCGGATGGTAGTTGTCGAGCTTGGGCGAACCTACGCGGAGGTCGATGTCGAGGTTGCGGGTGCGTCCGGTGGAAGAGTCCGTCAGTGTGCCGAAGCTGCCGGCGGCACTGATGGTGTCATACTCGGTGACTTCGTAAGCAAGATAGAACGGTGGGGTCGGCATCTTTTGGAAAGCATTCCAATTGCGTTCCATCTCGGTTTCAATGGCGCGGAGGATGGGGCCCTGAGGGGAAATTGAGGGTTTGGACTGCGGCATGCGGCTCTGGATCAGACTAAAGGACGCGCCGGAGTGACTTTGGTGTGGTCCAAATCAGGATTTATTTGTTACCAGCTGCTGAATGTGACTAAACAACCTCTGAGTGTCGACAGGTTTTGTAAGGACGGCATTCATTCCGGCGGTGATGCAGGCTTGTTGGTCTGACTCTGATGCGTGGGCTGTGAGGCCAAGAATGGGGACCTGGGATTGCGAACGGAGTATGCGAGTGGCCTCAAGGCCATCCATGATCGGCATCTGAACATCCATGAGGACGATGTCGAACTGGGCAGTTGTGAACATCTCGATGGCTTGCGTACCATTCTCCGCAACCTGAACCAGGCAACCCTGTTTTTGGAGCAGAACTGTGAATAGGCGCTGATTGGTTGGGTTGTCCTTAGCAAGCAGGATTCTGCGGCCGGTCAGCTTTGCACTGATTTGTGGAGCTTTGGTGGTGGTTGGTGGTGCAGAAGCTGGGCTAAAGGGGATCTCGACAATGAAGGTGCTGCCTTTGGCAAGTTGGCTGGAAGCCGAAATGGAATTGCCCATGAGTTGTGCCAGTTGATTGGCAATGCTAAGACCGAGACCAGTGCTGCCGTATAGTTTGGTGTCTGAGTGATGGACCTGGGTGAAGGCTTCAAAAATCGACGAAAGCTCTGAGGGCGGAATCCCAATGCCTGTATCTGAGATTTCGAAGCGAAGGCGGTTGTCGATGGCCGATGCGGAGAACCGGATCTCCCCCTGGTGGGTGAACTTGACGGCATTGCCAAGGATGTTTACAAGGATCTGACGGAGCCGGACAGAATCTCCAAGGATGAAGTTGGGTAGAGCGGGGTCAATCTCGATAGAAAGCCTCACCGGTTTTCCGGAAAGGGAAGGTTCGAACAAGCCGGGGATGTCATCGAGCATGTGACGGAGATCGAAGGAGGCGGGCTTGATTTCGAGTTTGCCGGAGCGGGCTTTGGAGTAATCGAGAATGTCGTTGAGGATAACGAGTAGAGAATCTGCCGCCTTGCGTGCCGAGGTGAGGAAGTCAGTCCGTTGGTTGTGCTCTGGCTCTTAAGTGGCCAGTTGGATCATACCGAGGATTCCAGTCATGGGGGTGCGGAGCTCGTGGCTATCATGGTGAGGAACTCGCGCTTGGAGCGATTGGAGGCTTCGGCCCGGTCGAGCGCCTCAGCGAGGCGGAGGTTACTGAGCTTGAGTCTGTAAACGAAATAGGCGGCGAGGAGGGAAATAATGCAAAGGCCGGTGGCTATGTAGATGAGAGTATTGCGTCGGAGCAAGTTCTGAGTTTGGCTATAGGAGACGTAAGACTCCAGATCTGCAAAGAGCATGTAATGCGAAGCGATCTCCATTAGGGTTCCATCGATCGACATGGCGTCGATTTCTGATCGGAGTCTTTGCATTGAGGACTCGTGCATGGACCGGGCAGCCAAGCCAAACGGTGTGGTTGTCCGGGCTGGGATCAGGTGTAAGGAAGAGGTCTGGCAATCTGGCGGGCGGCTGAGGGAAAGCTGAATGAGCTCGGCGGTGGAGTCGAAATAGCCATCGACCTGCCCCCTGCAAAGTGCCTGGAGCGCGATGGCGCGCGATGGGAAGGTTGCGATGGAGGCCGCTGGGGATTCCTTGCCAATTTCGCGGAGGATGGACGAGCTGGACAGGGAGGCGAGTGTGCGCGAGCGAAAGTCGGACGGTTTGCGGAAGTCCGCGGGCCGGGTCACCAGAAAGGACTTATGAAGTCCCCACCAGGGTTTGGAAAGAGCGATGCCTTGCTCTGGGGTAATTCTGGTCGATGCCTGGGCCCATAGGTCACAAGCGTTCGAAGACAGGCAGGCCATTCCAACACCTGGACTATAAGTCCAGTCAAGAGCGATCCCTGATCTGCGGGCAGCTTGATTCAGGATTTCGATCTGGAAGCCCACCGGCTGATTGCTGGCGTTGCGAAAGTTATAAGGCGGGAAGTTACCGTAGCCAATTCGCAATGGCTGGGCTGAGGAGTAGATCGATGACGCGATCAGACTCACAAACACCACACCGCATCTGAGTAAGATCAATTACTCAGAAGTATAGCTTGAGCGCCAACTGCAACTGGCGTTGAGTATTGGACTGGTCAACGACGACACCGAAGGCGTTGTTGTCGAGGTTTGTGTTGCCGGTGCCGAAGCGGACGCGGTTGAACATGTTGAAAGCTTCGGCGCGGAAATCGAGGCGAATCTTTTCGCGGATGGCGAAGGCTTTGCCGACGCTGATGTTTTCGTTGAGGATCGGGAACTCGCGCAGCCTGGGGTTGAAGCGGGTGGTGTTGCCGAAGTTGATGGGCTGGGTGGGGAAGGCAGCGCGGTTCAGGCGGCGATCGACGGCGGGATCGAAGCTGCCGTTTTGCCAATTGGGCTGCCAGTTGTCATAAGAGTTAATCGTGGGGCGCGTCGTGCCGTTGAAGATGACGAGCGGGTTGTTGCGGCTGATGGCGAGCGGGAAGCCGGATGTGTAGGCTTGGATCATGCCGATGCGCCAGCCGCCGGCGATGCCGTTGACGACTGGGTTGCGGAGAGCCCATTTGCGGCCTTGGCCGAAGGGAAGTTCATAGATCGTGTTGAGCTTGAGGTTATGGGTTTGATCGTCGCGGCCGATGGATTTTTCGAGACGCCGATTGAAGTGGTCCTGGGAGGCGCTGCCTTCGACGCCGTAGCTGTCGGAGTCGGTGAGGAGTTTTGAAAAGGCGTAGGACCAGTTGAAGGTGAGGCCGCTTGAGTAGCGGCGATCAACCTTGATGACGAGTGCGTGGTAGGTGGAATGGCCCGACTTGTCCCCTTCGCGGGCACCGGTCTGGATGTTCAGATATTGAGGGAAGGGGCGGAGGGCCTGGCCGGCGGTACGGTTGAGCTGGACGGCGGCATTGGTGAAGTTGGCATAGGGGGGGTGGACGCCAGCGTCTACGGCAGCGGCAGCAGTGACCTGCGCGCGCAGGATGTTGTTAGCCTGGGTGGCGCCAAAGCGGGACACGAAGGATTCGTAGATGTTCGTTGGGATCTGGTTGAAGTTGAGCAAGCTGGTCGGCAGGTGAGAGCCGAGGCTGGCGTTGTAGGAGACGTCGAGCACTGTATTTGCATTGAGCTGACGTTGGACACTCATGGTCCAGGTGATGTTCTCGGGGGCACGGACGGCGTCCTGACCATTCCAGTAATCAACGGTCTGATTGTTCTGGAAGGAAGGGTTGATCTGCGGCGGCAGCGCGTAAGGGGGGAGTCCCTCGTCGACACGGAAAGCAGGGGTGACGCCGTTGTTGGGCGAACTGAACGAATACTGACCGACGAAGCCAGCGATGTGGCCGCTGGAACCTACAACGGCGACGCGAGAGAAGCTGCGGCCGGCACCGAGGCGGATGGTGGTCTTGTCGTTCATCGAGTAGGCAAGGCTGAGGCGTGGACCCCAACCTGCATTCCAACTGGGGACAAGCGCGCGAACGCCTTCGCGGCCCTGGCCATTGCCCGCAAAGCGCAGTGCGCCGGGGAAGCCATTGACTGCGGGGTTGGGCCGGTCGGGAGTGAAGTCAGAATATGAATCTGTGGCAGAGATCGGGGGACGTGTGTTGTCGTAACGGAGACCGAAGTTGAAGATGAGCTTGCGGGAAATGCGCCAGTCGTCCTGGAAGAAGAGGCCGTGGTAGCGGTAGAACTGGGTGATCTTGCGAATCGTTTCTGTATTGCCGCCGTTGGCTTCCCCGAGCAGAAAGCTGGCGAAAGAACTACCGCTGTTGTAAGTGGTGACACCGGGGACGCCCGTGCCGAGGAAGCTGAACTGGGCGGCACCCATGATGTCCTGCTGGCCGAAGCCGTTGGCGCGCTGGTCATCAAAGGCATAGCCGAACTTAACGGTGTGTTTGCCTTTGATCCAGGTGGTGTCGTTCTTGATCGAATACATCGGTTGCTCGGTGCCGTTGAAGCTGGCGGCCCCCCACTGGGAGAATTCACTGAAGGTGAGGCGCGGGAAGTTGTCATTGCAATCCACGGCATTTTTCATGCAGACCTTGTCTTTCCAGGGTTTGCCGGCGTTGGACGAGAAGGAGTTCTTGAAGAACTTGTTGGCACCCCAGGCGAAGTGGTTGATGAGGTTGGGGGTGGCCGTGTAGTCGTGGGTGAGGCGGTAGCTTTCGGTGTCGAAGACCGAGACCTGGCCGGCCCAGAGGGGCTCGGGGAGGCCCGGGGTGGCGTTGTTGAGCTTGTTGTCGAAACGGGTGACGTTGACGAAGAAACCAACGCGTTGTTTGGAGCCGATGTTCTGGTCGACCTTGAAGCTTGTCTTGTTGGTGGGCGTGGTGAGGCTGCCGCCTTGAGAGATGTAGTTGTTACGGATGTAATTGATGTTGCCTGGGGTGATGCCCGCGACGTTGGGTTTGACGGGCGAGGCGAAGGGGAGCACCTGGCGGGCAAAGGTAGAGAAGCGGCTTAGGGGAATTTGATTGTTGGCGAAAGCATCGCGAACGAAGCCGGTGCCGGAGGCGCGGGTTGTGGAGGGATCGTAGATTTGCAGGCGGCGATTCGAGGCGTCGACGAGGTTGATGAAGTCGCCATTGAACATTTCCGGAGTGGGGACGGAGAAGAAGGCGTCGGTGGAGCCGACGCGGTTGCGGAAGCCTTCGAAGCTGAAGAACAAGAAGGTCTTGTTTTTGCCGTTGTAGAGCTTGGGGATGCTGATGGGGCCACCAAAGGTGCCACCGAAGTCGTGTTGTTTATAGACGGCACGGCGTGGGGCAAAGAAGCCACGAGCGTCCATGGCGTCGTTGCGCAGGAACTCGAAGGCATTGCCGTGGTATTCGTTGGTGCCACTCTTTGAGACGAAGGTCATGACGCCGCCGCCGGCCTGGCCATATTCTGCTTTGAAGCCGTTGGTGTCGACGGCAAATTCGGTGATGGCTTCGAGACTTGGGGCGGTGTAGGCGATTTCGGTAGCGTCAGCGGCGCGGTTGGTGGCGATGGAGAGGCCGTCCATGGTGGCATTCCAGGCGCGGGCCTGGCCACCGCCAAGGGAGAGCCGGGTGCCGGAGCCTTTGGCTTCTGCAGCGATGGCGACGAGGCCGAAGGGATTGCGCATTTCGCCGCCTACGACGAGGGGGAGTTCGTCGACGAGTTTGTTAGAGACCGCTGTCGAGACGCGGGCGTTTTCCGTTTGGACCTGGGCCTGGGCTGTGGTGACTTCGATGGTTTCCGAGACCTGACCGAGTTGGAGGGCGGCATCGATGCGGACTGTTGCTGATGCCGATAGCGTGATATTGTCTTGAAGAAACTTCTTGAAGCCTGTGGCAGTAACTTCGATGCGGTATTCGCCGGGAGGCAGATTGGCGGCGGTGTAGTCGCCTGAGGTGCCAGAGGTGAGTGAGACCGGAGCGGCTGTGGCTTTGTTCAGGATGCGGATTTGGGCACCTGCGACGGAGGCTCCCGTCGAGTCGGTGACAACGCCTGAGATCTGGCCGCGTTCCGTTTGGGCGAGCGCGATCGAAGCGAGAGCGAGTACTGCAGAAAGAAGCTTCATGTTGAGGACGATTCCATCATGATTTGAAGGGATGGTCAAGGGGTGTTTGCTTGAGGTGTGGAGCTGTGCACTCCACCGCTGGACTGCCTGATCCGCCCGCTACTGCAGGAATGAGGTCCGCTGGCTTGAAATTGAGTTAATGAGAGTGGACTCTTGATATCGTCAAGAGAGGGCGACCTTCCGTCGCAATCCCAAATTCCCTATGAGCACCACCAACCTGCAAAGTCGCACCAAGCTGCCGGTCACTGTCCTTTCCGGATTCCTAGGATCTGGCAAGACGACTCTTCTGAACCATGTACTCCGCAATCGGGAGGGGATGCGGGTCGCCGTCATCGTCAACGATATGAGCGAGCTCAATATCGACGCAGAGATGGTGGCGCAGGGCGGAGCGGAACTGAGCCGCACGGAAGAAACGCTGGTGGAGATGTCGAATGGCTGTATCTGCTGCACCTTGCGCGATGATCTTCTGAAGGAAGTGGAGCGCCTCGGCAAGGAACGGAAGTACGATTATCTGCTGATCGAATCGACAGGGATTTCAGAACCGCTTCCAGTGGCGCATACGTTTCTGTTTGAAACCGAAAACGGCCGGAGCCTGATGGATTGGACTCGCCTCGACACCATGCTGACCGTTGTGGATGCGTCGGCATTTTTGCGGGACTACGCTTCCGGAAAAAGCCTGCGGGAACTGAAGATCGCCAATGACGCGAGCGACGCGCGCAGCCTGGTGCAACTGCTGATTGAGCAGGTGGAGTTTGCCAACGTGATTCTGGTGAACAAGACGGACCTGGTGAGCGAGGTGGAACTTGAGCAGTTGAAGGGCATCTTGCGTCACTTCAATCCAGACGCGAAAATCATCTGCACGGAGAAGGGGGAAGTCCCGCTGGAACAGATCCTGAATACGAAGCTGTTCCATCCAGAGCAGGCTTCGTCTTCACCCGGTTGGCAGCAGATCATCAATGGGCTGCATCTGCCGGAGACCGAAGAATATGGGGTGAGCAGCTTTGTGTATCGGTCGCGGCGGCCGTTTCATCCGGGGCGGTTTTATGAGGTGATGAAGGAAGGGTTTCCCGGTGTGCTGCGGGGTAAGGGATACGTTTGGCTGGCATCGCGTTTTAACTACATCGGTGGTTGGGCGATCGCCGGTTCGCAACAGAGTGTGGATCGATATGGCTTGTGGTTTGCCGCAGTGGCGATGACACGATGGCCGCAGGATGAAGGCATTCAGGCCAAGATCAAGAAAATCTGGCTGCCGGATATTGGAGACCGACGCCAGGAGATGGTGTTCATTGGTGTAGAGATGGACCGGGCGCGCATTCAGTCTCGATTGAACTGGGCGTTGCTCGATGATCTGGAAATGGCGGCGGGGCAGAAGGCTTGGACCCGTTTGCCAGATCCGTTCCCCGATTGGCGACAACAGCATGCGACGACGCCCCTGGTGATGCCGCATCGGCCACACTAGTGCGTCAGCGGATGCAGGCTTCCTAGATGGAGTGCCTGTAGATCCTCCCTCTCCAACCGAGGTGACCGGTCAGCGATTCAGGCTTGATGGGGAACTTCTGGGCTTCATCGGGGCCGGGTTGAGCGTAACGAGGATCTTTGGCCCGGATGATGAGTTCTCCCTTGACCCGTTTGATCTCGAGCGGAACCAAGGTCAGGCCTTGCTGATTGATCGTTTGCGCATCGTCTGATAGGTCGCGCTTCTGGATGTCGGCATCCGGCGTGGGCGGCACGTTGGCATTGTAGAAGGCCGTGCACCACCAGCGTCCGCGCTTGTCCTGAAAGGGCGTGCCGTGGCCGAGAAAGCGTCCTACAAACTTTCGTTCGGAGTAGGGGCCGGTGATCTTGTCGGCGACTGCGAAGTAGAGGTTGTAGGAGCCCTTCCGCATCTTGCCAGTGGACCAGCCCGTGCCGAACAGCACGTACTGGCCATCGATCTTGCGCATGAGACAACCTTCGTGCCCCATCTTGGCGAAAGCGCCCACGGGGCCGATGGTGACCGGAGGGGCGGAGAATGCGGTGAGGTCTTTCGTTAAGGGTGCGATCTCCGTTGCACCCCAGATCATCCACCAGGTGCCGTCGTCGTCCTTGAACAAGGATGGATCGTGGCGATGCGCGACCGCTTCGCCCATTGGATGCGTCCACGGGCCTTTCAGATCCGGGCCTGCCGTCAAAGAAAAATTGGATGAGCGATGTGGCGACGGCGAAGTGTGGATCACGGCCCAGCGGCCATCCATCCAGTGGAACTCCGGTGCCCACAAGCGCCATTCGCTTTGCGGTATGGCTTCGAACTTCGCCTTCTCCGCTTTTGACCAGAAGCCTTCCTGCAGGGAGAATGGCGTGCCGAGGGATTCCCATTGCACGAGGTCGCGGCTGCGCCAGACTTGCACATGCCAGCCCACTTTGCTCTTGGGGCCGAGGCCGGTGTTGTAGATTTCCTCCGGTTGTCCGGGCGGTTGCGTGGTTCCTGTGTAGTAGTAGAAGCTGTCGGGAGCAAGGATGACGTAAGGGTCACGGACCCAGCCATCTTTTACCCAAACAGCCCGCTTGTTTTGGTTGAGAGCCTGTTTGATCTTGTTGGGATCTTCGGCCGCAAGCGCGGTTGCCGTGGCAGTGGTTGCGGAAAGAAAGCCACGTCGGGTCAGGGAAGTCATAACAGTCTCACCGTAAGTTCGAGGTCTCTACATAGGGAGGATCCCAAATCCACGGGATCACCTGGTTTTGTTTGGCCCATTGTTCCCATTGGCTGGCCATGGCCTTGACCCGGACAGGATTCGCCACTGCGAGATTGTTCAACTCTGAGCGGTCTTTCTCGATGTCGTAGAGTTCCCAGGCGCCCTTGGGCTGCACCGCTGTGAGTTTCCATTTGCCTTCGCGTACGGCACGGCTGCCCTCGTGCTCCCAAAAGATCGGGCCTCTCTTTGTTCGCCCACGTGTAAAGGCGGCGGCCATGTTTTCGCCTGCAATCCCTGGGGGCGGTTGAGTGCCGGCGACATGCGCCAGAGTCGGCAGGATGTCGATGAAGTGCCACGGACGATGGTCGACACCGGGTTTGATCTGTGTGGGCCAGTGCGCAATGCAGGGCGTCGAGATGCCGCCTTCGTGTGTGTAGTGTTTGTAGAGGCGCCAGGGCGTGTTGCATAGGTTCGCCCAGGCGGAGCCGTAGGAATGATATGTGCCCGGCTGCCCCATTTCGTTGAGTTTCTCCCCAGTGTGGAGAACGTTGGTTGGGCCGCTCGAAACGTCGAAGCCGAAGGGATCCCATTCTGCGCAGGCCCCGTTGTCGGAGCAAAACAGGATGAGTGTGTTGTCGAGATCCTTCTTTGCTTCGAGATCATTGAGGATGCGGCCGATGCCGGTATCCATTTGTTCGACCATCGCGGCGAAGGTGGCCATACGGCGAGCAAGATCTTTGCGCCGATCTGCGTCGAGTGAATCCCACGCCGGGTTCTGCTTTTCGGCCCAGCCGTTCGGAGTGGAGACGCGATTGGGGCCGACGACGGAGCGCGGCGTTAGTTTTGCGCCGTTGCCGAGTAATTTTGTGTGGCGTGCGAAGCGCTGTTCGCGCAGAACATCCCAGCCCTTTTCGTAAACGTTTTGATATTTGTCGATCAGGTCCTTCGGGGCATGCAAAGGGAAGTGCGGTGCGTTGTAGGCCAGATAGAGGAACCACGGCTTGGCCTGCGTCCGAGCGCCTCCAATGAAGTCCAAGGCGTGATCGGTGATTGCGTCGGTGGCGTGGAACCTGTCGTACTTCTTCTTCGGCCGGTCTGCCGGCAGCCGCGTGTACTTCGAGGCATCCCAAAAACTATCGAAGCCCTGGATCATTCCGAAGAATTCGTCGAAGCCGCGGGCGACAGGGCCTGGCTGTCCGAGATGCCATTTGCCGGACATCAGTGTTGTGTAACCGGCATTCTTGAGGACGGCGGGCAGGAAGGGGGCGTCTGCATTCACACGGCCCGAGTATCCGGGGAAGCCCTCGCGTCTTGGATTGCCGGTCATGTTGCCCATGCCAACCTTGTGGGGATGCTGGCCCGTCATCAACGAAGAGCGTGAAGGGCAACAGCGGGCGCTGCTGTATAGCTGCGTATACCGAGTGCCGTTTGCGCCGAGCCGGTCCAGGTTCGGAGTGGAAATCTCCCCGCCGAAACAACCGAGATCAGAAAACCCAAGATCATCGGCGAGGATCAATAGAATGTTCGGCCGTTTCGTTTGGCCTTGGGGCAAGGATGCGGCAGCTGCGCCAAGAAATTCCCGTCGTTGCATTGAAGATCAGATCATACCCTGTCCGGCAAATTTGCGCTGGAGAAGATCTCTGCTTGATTTTTGGGGAACGTCTCTTTGTCGGCGGGAGAAAGTGTGGGATGGTGGGCGCGCAGGGACTCGAACCCCGGAACTCCTGCGTGTGAAGAAGGAGGTCTGCTTCCATTGTTTCCAAGGATTCCATGCGTTATGTTGACTTTTCAACAAGTTAGGCCACCTGCTTCAAGGCGGGCGCCTAACTGTTTTGTTCGCAACAGATGGAGTTTTGATACGGTTTTGATACGGTTCGTTCCATCACTCTCTACGGTCTGCCGTATTTCTCAAGGGTCGCTTTGAACAAGGCGGGAGAACAACGGAAACTGGTTTTGCGGAGCCGGTCGATTGCTTGCGTCAAGTCGACGAGTCCCAGAGAAGCAGCCTCTCCAATCACTCCCAAAACACCGGTTACGCAGAGACCTCGATGGTTGGCAATTTGGCGCGCAGCCTTTTCGTCAATGACGATGATGTCAGCCTCGATAGACTCCGCCAGAAGAATTGCGGAGCGCTCGCCAGCTTGGAGCTTTTCCATGCCTTCAGAAAAAGTGTCCGGAGTCTCCTCGACAGAGATCCAAATGGGAGGGTTGCACGCCCAATTCCGAACGGTAGCCGGGGCATCCTCGTGCTGCAGTTCAACAATGACGGCTTGAGGTACAACCACTCGGCTAAAGAGTTGGGGCAAGAGATCGATCTCACCGATCAGGAGAAGATAGCAAAGGGGCGAGGCATCCACGACCGCAATCATTTGCGCGAGGCGTCGCGAATCGCAGCGATATCCTTTTCCAGATCATCCATCGAATAATCGTAGAAAGCCTCGGCACCCTTCAGAAAAGCTTCAGTCTCCCACCTGGAGTTTAGCCCAAGCATCTGCTGAACTTGTAATGGAGTGATGGCACCAGAGCGGTATGCTTCGATGGCGACCGCTTCCAAGACCGCACGAGAAACGCCGCCAGCTTGGGCCGCGAGAATGTTTCCGATTTCGTCTGGAATATCGATCGCAATGTGCATCTCAGGTTTCCTTCAATTAGTGTAACGCTGGAATGGGTTTTCGAGGCCATTCCCCCTGATGTGCTTTTGGCGTAATTATGCCCGCAACTCTTCCACACGACGATTGAGCGCTTTTCGAATTAGCTGGGTTTCGATGGCTGATGAGATCGAGCGGCCCGCCCGAGTGCAGGAAGTCAGCAATCCTTCTCGCAATGGATGTGACGAGTAGCCGGGTGTGCTTGGATCGTCAATTTAGTTCCACTATGGAACGATTCTGAATTTCATCTGGGCACACCGAAATAGCGGTTGTGTGTGGAAAGGCACACCCACTCCAGGGAGACGTCAACGAAAAGGTTGCATCGGACGGAACCAAAGGTTTCGGCGCTGGCGCGACTCTGACCCGATCGCCTTAAATGCTTTTACGGGAGCAATCATGACCTGAAATCGTACCCAAACCCTCGTATTGATACGGTTTTGATACGTTCCGCAGTTTGTGAGTTTGCTCTTCAATGGAAGACTCTTCCGAAGTGCAAGAAAAAGAATGCACTTACGAAACGGTACCAAATGGCCTGATCCCAGATCTACTGCTAGAAAAGCAGATGCCCCACAAATCACGTTTGTGGGGCATCGTAAGCTATTGATTCTAATGGTGGGCGCGCAGGGACTCGAACCCCGGACCTCCTGCGTGTGAAGAAGAACTGGCTCCATATGTTCTATTGGCTCCACACGTTCTTCCTCCGTTTCAACAACTTAGGCCACCTGCTTGGGGCCGATTCCCTAAGCCTTTTGTTTGCTTCAGATGGAGTTTTGATACGGTTTTGATACGGTTCATTCCATCCCGTCTGATGCCCCTCCGCATCTCTCCAAAGTCGCCTTGAACAAAGTGGGAGAACAACGGAAGCTAGTATTGCTGCGCATCTCGATGGCGATGTTCGCAACACTTTCCCTAGCACTAGTTTGCCGCTCGTTCAAGCACCCCGTAAAGCGCGAGAGTCGTTGGGTTGGGGTTCTTGCGTTAACGGCGGCACTGATATAAGCTTTCGGCAGATTCACCATCATGCCAGCTGTGCCATCTGGAGGTACCGCCTCCCGTATATTTCGCTTTGGAGCTTTCGTATTCGATCTGGCACAGCGCCGTTTGTACGAGGGCGGTGTAGAGCTTGCCCTCAATCCCAAAGCTTTGGATGTGTTGGCCTATTTTGTGGCGCGTCCGAACTACATCGTCTCGAAGGACGAATTGCTACGCGAGGTATGGAATACCACCGTTGTGACGGATGACGCGCTGGTCCAGCGAGTCCTGGATGTTCGCAAAGCGCTGCGGGACGACCCCAAAAATCCACAGTTCATCCGAACGCATCCCAAGCGAGGATACGAGTGGATCGGCGGGGCACAGGAGGCGACGGGGTTTGCCGAAGAGGAGGCCGACGCGGTGGTGGCCGCAGCCCCCGTCACCCCGTGGCTGCAAAGGCATCTTTGGATTCGCGCCAGCTTGCTGCTGGCTGGGATTCAGGTTCTGGTTGCCGCGCTGCTTTGGACGAGAAAAGAGAGCACGGTGCAATCCGCCGAATTCCAAGTGACGAGGTTGACGGCGACACCGGGCATGGAAGATCATCCCGCCCCAGAACCCATTGGATCAGGACGGGTGTTGTTTACCGCCAACGACGGCAAGGCGCTTCGCTTGTGGCTGCTCGACCCAAAGACGGGACAGCGGGAACCGTTTGGCGAAGCAGCGATCCATCAATCGGAGGCGGATTGGTCCGCCGATGGAAGGCAGATCGCCTTTCGAAGTTCGTTCTCTGGGGGAAGTATTTTGGTTCAGCCTATCGGCGGAACTGCAAAGCGGGTTTCTCCCTTTGGGCATCACCCCCGCTGGTCCTTCGATGGATCGCGAATCGTTTTTCAAACGGAAGGCCCGGCGGGGAAGATCTTCGTTCACAACCTCCAAGCGGGGAGCAACGTGGAGGTGTTGTTGTCTGGGCCACCGCTTTCGAACATCGCTTATCCTGTGTTGAGTAAGGATGGGCGGACCGTTTACTTTCTGGCCATCGCTTCGGCCGGGGCTGGCATTCCCGGGCAGGTGGCTCTGGGCCATCAGGTTTGGCGAGTGCCCGTGCAAGGAGGTGTGCCCGAACTGGTGACGGCAAACATTGGCATCGTGCGGGATGGGGGATTTGACCTCAGGCAGGATGGGCTTGAGATTGTCTTTGTGGGGCTGGACCGGTCGCTCTGGACTTTGCCAGTCGATCCGAAGACTGGATTGGGGAATGGTAAGGCGCGGCATCTTACTTTGTCGACCGAGGAGCACCAGCACCCTCGATACCGGGTGCAAGGCGGGATTGTCTTTTCAACCGTGGCGTCTCCCGATGCGTTGTGGCTGATTCCATTTCGCAATGGAAAAGCCGATGCATCCGGGATGCGGCGGTTGACGCGCGATGGGATGCTGGCGAGGCAGGCAGCTGTCGACCGGAGCGGGCGAAGAGTTGCGTTCATCAGCTGGGGCGGAGAGCGGTTTGAGATCTGGGGCCTTGAGATCGACACGCTGCGGTCGTGGCGGATTTCTCCTCCGAAGGGCCCTTCGCGCGTGAGGCCGTTTTGGTCCCACGACGGATTGGCTATGGTGTACGTCCTGCTCGATGGACCTTACCGAACCTACCAGGCTGCTTGGCTGGACGAATCGGGGCAACAGGTAGTTCGAGAGGCGAAGATCCCCGACCCTGAGTTTCCTTTAACTAACAACGGATTCATTGTGAAGCCAGACGGGACATTAGAGCGTTATGGCGCACCGCCGCCTGTGCTTGATGTCGGCTCGGAGAAGTTGGCGGGACTGGTACCCCGATTCGCTCAAGCGATTGCCGGACGGCCAGAGATTTTCTTTGTGGCGGCATTCGATGGCTGGTTCAACCTGTGGAAGCTGAATCTGGCAAAGATGTCCCGCCCCGAGAGGATTACCTCATTTGAGGGGGGGCAATTTCACATGTCCGACAGCAATTGCGACTTCGGTCTGCACCCGCAAGGAGTGATCGTTTCGATCCGCCAGAACCGGTCGGACTTGTGGATGATTCACTGATTTGATGGCACTTAGTCGGACCGTCGGTTATTTGTAGGCACAAAATCGGTGCGTCGTCGTTACGCGACTTCAACATCGGCAATAGTATCAGCGAGTGCTTAACATTCGCTTCGCCTTGCTGATGGTCTTCCAAGTCTGCTGCCTTCAAGCGCAATCGATTACGGGTACTATTGTGGGAACCGCCACCGATGCGACATCGGCCGTTGTCGCCGGGGCTAAAGTGGATATCGTTAACGAACAAACAAACGCCACACGGACGGCAACCACAAACGAGTCTGGGAATTATTCGTTCACGCTGGTGCCGCCGGGTACGTATCGAGTGGAATCGAAGGCGACGGGATTCCGGTCGTTAAAGGTCACCGGGGTCACGGTGGAGGTGGATCGGCCCGTGCGTGTGGACTTGGGATTTTTGGTGAGTGACTCACGCGAGGCGATTACGGTGACCACGGAGTACACGGCGAAGGTGGAGACCGATACCGCCACGCTGACGCAGACGATCGATTCCAGAAAGATACTGGATCTGCCAGTGGCAAGGAGCTTTGTCGCGCTGGCGGCGATCATGGGTGGGGTAGTGCCGGTAACTGGAGAGAACGGGCAGTCGCTACAGACGAATTTCACGAATCGGGGAGATATGTCGATGTTCGTCTCCGGACAGCGGGAATCGTCAGTGTCTTTTTTGATCGATGGCGTGGAGAGCCGCGGCGAGCGGTTGGGCAACGCGTCGATGCCGGTGTCGCTGGATGGAATCCAGCAGATGGGAATCCAGCGGAATACGATGTCGGCAGAGTATGGCAACGCGACGGCGGTGGTGAATTTATCGATCAAGTACGGAACGAACAAGTTTCGTGGTTCGCTATTCGAGTTCTTTCAAAACACGCATTTGAACGCGCGCAATTTCTTCGACCGGGCTTCGAAGGCGAACACGGTGTTTAACAACTTCGGCGGTTCGCTAGGCGGGCCGATCGTGAAGGACAAGACGTTTTTCTTTGTCAACTACGAAGGGTCGCGGCGGCGAAGTTCTTCGCCGCAGCTTGCGATTCTGCCGACCAAGGCGCAGATGGAGGGAAATCTCTCCACTTTGGCGAGCACGATCTATGATCCAGCAACTGGCAACGAGGCCACGGGCCAGCGGGCTCCGTTTCCTGGGAACATCATTCCGCAGAACCGGATCGCGACGCTGGCTCGCAACTACGCCCAGTTTGTCCCCGAACCGAATCTGGCGATCCCGATCAACAACAACAATTTTGCGGTGTCGCCGTCGGCGCTGGACGACGCGGATCAATTGCACGTACGCATCGATCAAAACGTGCGGCCGACGGACAATCTGTTCTTTCGCTGGTCGATGTACGACGCGAACAACACGCGGCCGCGGCTACACCCGCTTTGGGGCTTGAAGTTTCCCTGGAAGACCTACAACGGTGCGATCCAGCATACGCACATCTTCGGGAGCAGCACGATCAACGAGTTTCGTTTCGGATATTCCCGCGACAACATCTTTCAGCGGCCGGAACAGTTGGAAGGGCGGATTCTCGCCAATGATGTGGGGCTGCGCAACACGGTACAGAACGAAATCGATGGCGGGGCGCTGCCCGGTGTGGCCATCGCAACCTACACTTCGTTTGGAGGTGGGCGTCCGACGGGATACATCTCGAACCGGTTCCAGTATTCGGACACGCTATCGTTGACGAGGGGGGACCATTCCTTGAAGATCGGCGTCGACATGCGGAGGCTTCAATACAACGTGTTCAGCTCGAATGCGCCGAACGGCGACATCTCATTCGCCCGTCTTTTCACCACTTCAACAGTAGGTGGCACGGTGGGCGGAGATGCGCTCGGGGACTACCTGCTGGGTGCCTTCAACACCGCCAACGGCGCACGGACGGTGAACAGTCCCGCCTTCCGGAACTGGTTGATAAATGTGTTTATACAAGACGAGTGGAAGGCCACGAAACGGTTGCATCTTTCGATGGGGATTCGCTGGGAGTTTCCGCAGCGGCCCTACGAAGTGCACGACCGCATCGCGGTGGCGGACTTCGATTCGCCGGGGCGGCTGCTGTTTCCACGGGCGAATCCGTTCGACCCGAACGATAAGCGAATTGGGACGGCGGTGCGGCGCTCGATCGTCGATCCGGATTGGAATAACTTCGGACCGAGGTTCGGGTTGGCTTACGACCTGGGCCGGGATGCGGTGGTCCGGGCGGCGTACGGGATCTTCTACGATGTAACGCAGGCCAACGAGATGAATTTTCTTGGCTTTGTGCCGCCCTTCCAAACCCTGGTCACATTAGTGAACAATCCGCGGACGGTGCGACCGGGGTTGACTACGTCGGACTTGTTTCCGAACGCAGGGCCGCCGACGGAGATCGCGCCGAATAGCGGCATCTTCTCGCACGTGCGGACAGACCGGACACCTTATGTGCAGCAGTTTAACGCCTCGGTGCAGAAGAGAATTCTTAAGAGCTATCTGGCGGAGTTCTCTTACGTGGGCGCGCTGGGACGAAAGCAATCGAAGCGACGGAACTTCAATCAGCGGCGCATCAACGAACCAGTGCCGTTTGTGCCGATGCCGAACTTCGGATCGGTGCTGACGTCGGAAAAGATGTCGAACAGCAGCTACAACGCGTTGCAAGTGAGGTTGGAACGGCAATTTCAAAATGGCTTGTCGTTCTTGACCAACTACACCTGGTCCAAGTCGATCGACCTCGATAGCGCGGGTGCGGCGGCAAGCCAGAACCAGGATGCGAATAATGTCAAAGCGGATCGCGGGTTATCGGATTTCGACGTCCGGCACCGGTTTGTCGCCAGCGCCACATACGAACTGCCATTTCTGAAAAAGAACCGCTGGCTGGGAGGATGGCAGACGAACTTCATCGCCACGATGCAAGGCGGATTTCCTTTCACCATTACGGCCGCCGATACGTCGGGCGCTGGGGCATTCACGGTGCTGCGGGCGAACCGCGTGGGCAACGGCAACCTGCCGCGCGATCAGCGCACGTTGGAGCGCTACTTCGATACGAGCGCATACCTTGCGCCGCGTCCCGGGACCTTCGGCTCGGCGGGCCGCAATACGGTGATCGGACCGGGGATCCACAATTGGTCCACTTCGGCGCAGAAGTTTTTTCCAGTGCGCGAAGGTTGGACTTTGCAGTTTCGGGGCGAGTTCTTTAACGCGTTCAACCATAGCCAATTCTTTGCGCCTGGGAGCAGCGTGACGACGCCCGCCAATTTTGGCAGGATCGGTGGGGCGCGGGCTCCACGCAATGTGCAATTGGGATTGCGCATGACTTTCTAAAACAGGATTCTTAGGGGAACCGATGATGTTGAAGAAACTGTCCGCCGTTGGGGTGCTGTTGGCGCTCCCGATATGCGGCTTATCTCAAGACTATGACGTGGTTGTGATCGGCGGCACTCCGGCCGGAGTGTCCGCCGCGATCTCAGCGGCGCGCGCGGGAAGGACTGTGGTGATCGTGGAGCAGTCGCCCGTGTTGGGGGGACTGCTGTCCTCTGGCGTGTCGCGTGCCGACGATGCCGTGGTGCAAGCCAACAGCGGAGTCTTTGAAGAATTTCGAAAGAAGGTCGAGAACTACCATCTAACCGCCCTTGCCTCAGACCCGGTAGTGCGCGATCATTTAGCGCGCAACCCGAAGCGCCACAATGTGGCCAAAGGCCAGGCCTGGGAAGCCAAAACCGCCGCGCGCATCTACGCCGAAATGGTGCAGCAAGCCGGATCGATCCGCACCGTGTTTGGACAAGTACCCGTCCGCACGATTGTAGAGGCAAACCGCATTCAGGGAGTCATTGCCAAGGACAAGGCAGGCAAAGAATACAGCTACCAAGGCAAGGTGATCGTTGACGCCACATATGAAGGTGACGTCGCCGCCTTCGCTGGCGTGCCCTTCCGAATGGGACGCGAAGCCCGTTCGGCCGAAGAGCCGCACGCCGGCCATATCTATACGGATGCATTCTGCGAAGTAGCCCAAGCCTTACCAGGGACCATCTTTCCCGGAGGTACCGGCAAGGCCGACGAAAAGATTCAAGCCTTCAATTACCGCTTCCTCGTAAAGGACTACGGCCGCCCAGATCATCCTTACCGGCTGAAGACGCCGCCGCCCGGCTACAACGCCAAGAACTATAAATGGAACAATCAGCTCAAGCCCTACTTACCCAATCGGAAGCTGGATGTGCTCGGTATCAACTGGGGCAATGATTGGGCGGGGCCCTCCTACCGCTACCCCATCGCCGATTACGCAGAGCGAGCCAAAATCGAAAAGACGTACCGCAATCATGCGCTCGGCTGGCTCTACTTCATCCAAAACGAAGGCGGGTCACCGCAGCTTGGCTTAGCCGACGACGAGTTTGTCGACAACGGTAACTTCCCCTACCGCCTCTACGTTCGCGAAGGGCGCCGCATTGAAGGACTGTACACACTCACCGAAAGCGACATGCACAAGGACTTGCGGGGCAATGGCTTGAGAGGTCCGCTGCACAAGGACTCCATCGGAGTGGGCATTTACGAAATTGACTCTCACAACGTCCAGAACCCCACTGATCGCAACAGCGGCTGCTCCGGTGAAGGTGCAATTAATCTGATCGATGTTACGGGCCCCTACCAGATTCCCTATGGCGTGATGGTGCCCAAACAATTGAAGGGCCTCTTGGTACCGGTAGCCATATCTTCCACGCACGTAGCGATTTCCAGTATCCGCATGGAGCCCGTTTGGTCTTCTCTGGGGCAGGCCGCTGGAGTGGCGGCAGGGATTGCACTGAATCAGAACATGGAACTGGCCGAAGTGCCCGTGCCTTCGATCCAGGACGAGTTGCTGAAGCAAGGTTCGTACTTGTTCTTCTACATGGACGTGCCCGGCGATCACCCGGCCTTTCGATCCATTCAGCAAATGAGTCTGCGGGACGCGATGGACGGGAACTCCAACTACTACTTCCGCCCCGCTGAGCCCATTAATCTGGGCGACTTTTCGCGGCTGGCCGTGAATGGCATGGGGCTGCCCTTGAGCATCACCGCCATGCATTTCCGCGATGTGCCACGATCCCATTCGGCGTTCCGCTATATCGAAACACTATATGACCGCTCCACTTCTTCCGGCAAAGCGTTTCTGCCCTTTGAGCTGCGGGACTATCTGAATTACAGGGCGGCCCGGGAAGCCTACGCCTATCCCGAAAGGCCCCTCCTGGTTGGGACGGCACAGAAGATTCTCTCCGGCCTTCTGGGCCGCGAAGTCGCTCCACCGGCTGGACTCAAAGCAGATCAAATGCTTACCCGTGCGCAAGCCGCCGATTGGGTTGCATCGATCCCGAAGCCCTAGCTAGAGCGCAACGACGGGAGCGCCAATTCCAATAACTGAGATGCTATTGATACGGTTTTGATACGTTCCGAAAATTGTGGGTCCATGCTTCGAACCAAGATTCTTCTTAAGTGTAAGAAGATGACGAAACTTACGAAAGGCCCTATAGTGGCCTGATTCCCGATCTCCTGCCTGAAAAGCAGATGCCCCACAAAGTGCATCTGTGGAGCATCGTAAACTACTGATTCTAATGGTGGGCGCGCAGGGACTCGAACCCCGGACCTCCTGCGTGTGAAGCAGGCGCTCTAACCAGCTGAGCTACGCGCCCCCTTGAGGTGGGCGAAACCTTGAGTATACCAAGGTTTCGCCTTGGTTTGACTATTCTGTTTTGCCAGCAAGGGGTTTCCGCATGATCCAGGAACGGCGGTCGTGGCGGGCGTCTACCGCTACGTCGAAAAAGCCGTAGGCCATTTCTTCCCAGCTCTGCTCGCCCCAACGGACTTCAGCCTTGGGATCCGGGTTGTAGGGGTTGTTGGGCGAATTGTCGAAGGTGGCCGTGATCTCAATGCGCATGCCCTGCTTCAACTCGATCGGCTTGGCGAGATGGTAGTTGAGCTGCCAATTGAAGTCGTACTTGTTGACCTTCAACAAAGGCTCGCGCTTGTCACCAGTGATCAGGTTGTACTCGAAGGCCTTGCCTCGCACGTGCATGTGCGGGAAGAAGTTCAACAGGGTGGCGTCGTTCGGGATGCCAAGGGCGCCCGTGGCTTTGTAATTCGCTTCGCCGGGCGGGATCACGAAGGTTTCATTGCCGGCAATGATCGTCATGATTCGCTGTTCTGGTGCTTGCTTGGCGAAGACGAGGCCGATTTTGGTGAGGTCTTCGGTATCCTTCTTCGTCGAGGTGTAGTGCATCTGCATCACCAGGTCTGCGCCTGCGGGGATGAGCTTGGCCTGATTCGGCTTCCACACGTCGGGAAGGTTACCAGGCGTGTAGGTATGGAGGATTTCATTGCCTCCGCCGCCGACGTCGATGCGGCGGGCGCTGCCCTTGCGATCCGGCACGAACGGTACATATGGCTCGGCTTCACGAAGCCACTTGCTCTTGGGGTCACGAATGAAGATCACGGCGTGGTGCACGACCGAACGATCCGTTGGGCGAGCTTCGACCATGTTGACCCACTTATCTTCAGTGAAGCCGGTAGGGATGACGATGTATTGGTAGTCGATCTTGGAGTTGGCCGGGACGGGGAAGGGCTTGGTCATGCCGACGACGGCGTCAGGCTTGGGGATGTTCCAACCCTCAACCCAAGTCTTGGCGGGCTTTCTGGTTTTCATGTCGCCCGCCGGGGAGCCAGCGTCCACCCAGGAAGAGATTGTTGCAATCTGTTCGGCGGTGAGCGAGCGGTCGTTTGAGAAGTGACCGACACCAGCTTCGGCAAACCACGGTGGCATCTTGCGAGAAGAGACCGAATTCTTGATTGCCTTTGCCCAGGGACGGACCTGATCGTAGGTCATGAATGGCATGGGGCCGATTTCACCAGCGCGATGGCAGCCCTGGCAATTTTCCATCATGATGGGTTCGACATCAGCGTAGTAGGTGGGCTTGGCTGGAGCGGCAGACAAAAAGGCCGTTGCCGCAGTGAAAGTCAACAGAAAACGCATGCGAAAGAATTACTCCTCTACTATCTTATCGGGTTGGGTGAATCAGATCAGCAACCCGCCCCATCAAAAGCGCGGCTGCGTTAGGGGCTGCTGCGATCTCAGAGGCTTCGACGAGTTTGCCGAAGCGGATGATGAATCGGCCGTCTTCAGAAACTCCAGCCGGTAATGCTGGCCAGCCGCGCTTGGCGAGCAGAGCCATGAAACGATCGACACCAGGCAGCGGATCCGTGAGCTTTCCAGCACTTCCAGCGACGCCTTCCGGGAAGATACCGATCGGGCGGGCCAGGGATTCAGAAGCCTTTAAGATTCGCTTCAAGGTAGACGCAGTGTAAGCGGGATTGTTCCCTTGAAAACTGACGGGAAAGCAGCTTAAGGCGTTGGCGACTTTGGGTAGCAGAATGTCGCCGGGGGAAGAGAACTTGAAGGGGCCGATCCGAATGGGTGGCCAATTTGCGGTGACCATCCAGTGGACTGGAGGGTCGATATCGCGGCCATAGCGATTCGCGATGGCCTGAGTGAGAGCGCTGGCGACGTGGATGATCCAGAGGCCTTTGCGCTGATAGTGGTTCGCGACCAGAACGAAGCGCGGGCTTTCGGGCAGGTTCTCGAGCCCTTGATAAAGCGGCCCCGGCTGCATCTTGGCGACGATTTTGCCGGAGAAGTCGTCGACGTTGCGGCGGGTGCCATTAGCAACATGCGGCCATAGGCTGTAGACCTGATCCCAGGGGACTGGATACTGGATCCGATCGCTCATGCGCTGGGAATCCGTTTGGTGGTGGGGCCAGATACGCCATCCGGGAAGAGAGGCTTTTCAACAGCGGATTGCCATTTGCCCTGGCCGTCGAGGGCGCGCACTTCCACCAGCTCTGCTCCTGCGGGAACGATCAGTTCGCCTCGCCAGCGGGTGAGCGTATAGGGGGAGAGCGGTTCTTCGAGTTGAGCGGGCGTCCAGAGGCCGTTGCCTGCACGAAATTCTACGCGTTGAATGCCGCGGACACCGGCGAAACTGACGCCGCCGACGGTGGCTTTTTCACCCTGACGCTGGATGCGGTCGACGAAGCTGGCGGTGTGGATGACGGGCTCTTTGGTGAAGCCGAGCTTGGGCCAGGTGCCGAAGTAAGGTGTTGTGGAGAAGCGAATCTCATCGAGCCACTTGATGCTCTTAAAGCCGTAATAGCGCGGGGTGAGCATGCGGATGGGGAAGCCGTGGTTGCGATTGAGCGTGTCGCCGTTCATGCCGAGAGCGAAGAGGGGTTCGCCGGAGAAGGCGTAATCGAGCTTGACGCTGTCGCCATGGCCATCAAGGCCAATGACTGCCATTTCAATGGCTTCGCTTGGAATCTCGGAGCGACGAACCAATTGTTCGAGTCGGATGCCAGACCAGATGGCTGTGCCCATGAGGTCGCTTTTGAGCGTGTTGCTGACGCAGCGGAGAGTGACAAATCGTTCTTCTCGCGGGAGGCTGAGCAGTTCGGCGTAAGAGAGTTCGCGGATCGTACGATCGTTGCACTTGATCTTGAGTCGCCAAGTCTTCGGATCGACGACCGGGTCGACGGTGTTCTTGCTCATCACATAGAACTCTTTCACCGAGGTGATTGGCTTGCGCACCAAGCCCTTGCTCCATTCGGCACGCTCGGCAGGGAGTTGCCAGCGGAAGAGCGGGACGGGCGAAACCGCACTGCGGGAGAGGCGTTCATTGCGCAGATAGGCTTCGCCGGCAATGAGGACTGTGCCAGAAGACATGGCCACCGAGGTGAGGAATTCGCGGCGTGAGTTTTGAACAGGAACCGGCTTGGCAGGCCAGGCGAGGATGGCCAGAGCCGGTAGCAAGAAGGAAACGAGCCCGGGAAGGGAATCGTATTCAATGCCCCAGGCCACTGCGCCAGTGAGAAGAGTTGCGCCCAGGAGCTCCAGGGGTTTGCGTCTGGTCAGCAGCGGGAGCCAAAGAAGGAAGCCGAGCGTGGCGAGACCTCCGGTGGCGGCAAACGGCTTGGCCCAGGCGCCCATGGCTTCGAGCAGAGGGACCGCCCAGGCGGAAGGTGTGCGGGCCATGATCCATTCGGCGATTACGTCCGTGAGAATCGGCGTACCCAGCCAATAGGAAACCGGGAAGTGAAGCGCGAGGCCAATCAGGGTAGCGAGCGAGGATCGCTCAATGGTTTGTTTCAAGTTCATCGGGCCCACCAGGCTGAGGTGAGTGCTTTCGCTGTGATCCAATACTTTTCGGCTGAAGACACCACGGCGCGGCGTGAGAAGACGTCGTAGTTGGCACGCTCAATTTCGCGGAGAATTGCGGCGTAGACTTTGGCGGCGATCTCAACGGCGAAGCGGCCTTCGGGCTTCAGCATCTCAATGCCGGGCATGGCGCTGGAATAGTACGATCGTGCGCGAGTCGCTTCAAATTGCATGAGGTCGCGGAATGCTTTGTTGCGGCGGTGGTTGCGGAGGTCGTCCTCGGTGTAGCCGAAGCGTTGCATGTCCTCAAGGGGGAAGTAGATGCGGCCGAGTTCGAGGTCTGTGCCGACGTCGCGGAGGATGTTGGTGATTTGCATGGCGATGCCAAGATCAATGGCGTGTTGTTTTGCGCGGCTCGCGAGTGCCGGGTTTGTGAAGCCGATGACGTGGCACATCATCAGGCCGACGCAGGAGGCAACCCGGTAGCAGAACAGCCTCAGGTCGTCATAGGTGGCGTAGCGTTGTTGCTCAAGATCCATGCGGCAACCGGCGACGAGCTCAAGCGGATACTCCGCCGGGATGTTGCAATCGGCAACAACGATGAGGAAGAGTCGGAGAATCGGATTCGAAACGGAGCCGCCTTTCAGGCCAAATCGAAGCTCGGCTTCCCAGGCATCGAGGGCCTGAGTGCCTTGTTCGATCGAAGCCGCTTCGTCGACGAGATCATCGGTGGTGCGGCAAAACCAATAGACGGCGTAAGCTCGCTTGGCGAGGAGCTTTGGAAAGAATCGCGTCGCGAAATAGAAGCTCTTGGATCCTGTCGCGGTGGCGGCTGCGGCCTGCTCAAAGAGGGCTTCGATGTTGTTCGATGGGTCTAGCGCAGCGGCTGGCGCTGGCATACCAGGTCCTCGACAATTTTGGCGGAGCAGAGCACTCCGGGCATCCCCGCGCCGGGGTGTGTGCCCGCGCCTGCGAAGTAGAGATTTTCCACGTCTTCACTCTCATTGTGTGGCCGGAACCAGGCACTCTGGGTGAAGATCGGCTCGAAGCTGAAGGCCGCGCCGGCGTAGCTGCGAAGCGTCGTCTCGAAGTCGAGAGGCGTGAAGTAGCGCTCGGTGGCGAGGTTTTCGTTGAGGCCAGGCATGTAGTTCTGGTCGAGCCAGTTCATGACGCGGTCCCGGAACGGCTTGCCTTCTTTATTCCAGTCGATTCCACTGAGCTGGTTGGGCACAGGGATGAGAACGTAAAAGCAATCGCAGCCGTCGGGAGCCATCGAAGGGTCAGTTTTCGATGGGCGGTGCAGGTACATCGAAAAATCATCGGGAAGCACTTTTCGATCGAAGATGTCGGCAAGCAGTTCTTTGTAGCGCTCGCAGAGCAGGATGGTGTGGTGCTCGATGTTCTCGTACTTTTTGCGGGTGCCGAAGTAGATGACGAACAGCGACATTGAGTACTTCATACCGGCAAGCTTGCGGTCGGTCCAGCGGCGGCGATGCTCTTTGGAAACCATGGTGCGATAGGTCGTGTTGATGTCTGCGTTGGAGACGACGATGTCGGCGTTGATGGTCTCACCGTCAACAGTTTGGACCCCCGCTGCCCTACCGTCCTTCACAACGATGCGTTCGACGGCAGTAGATAGGCGGGTCTTGCCGCCGAGCTCGCCGAAGAGTTTACCAAGTGCGCTGACAACGGCACCAGTGCCGCCCATGGCATAGTGGACGCCCCACTCACGCTCGAGATGGTGGATGAGCGCGTAGATGGAAGTGGTGCTGAAGGGGTTGCCGCCGACCAATAGCGGGTGGAAGCTGAAGACGCGGCGAAGGCGATCGTCCTTCACGTAGCGCGAGGCAAACTGATATACGGTGAGGTGGCTCTCGAGCTTGATGAGATCGGGCGCGATCTTCATCATGTCCATGAATTTGAGGAAGGGCTTGGCGGACAGTTCGACAAAGCCTTTGGCAAAGATTGCCTTGGCGGCGCGGATCATGCGCTGGTAGCCATCGACGTCGTCCGGGGCGAACTTGCGGATCTTCTCAATCGTTGCCTGCTCGTCGGCGTTGTAAGAAAAGCTCGTGCCGTCGTGGAATTCGATCTTGTAAAAGGGATCGACAGGGACGATCTTGACGTAGTCGGACGTCTTGCGACCAGCGCCTTCAAACAGTTCGTCGATTAGAAAAGGAGCCGTGATGACCGTCGGGCCGGCATCGAAAGTGAAGCCATCCTGACGGTAGACATAGGCTCTGCCCCCGAGCTGATCGCGGGATTCGAGGAGTGTAACGTCGTAGCCGCGAGTGGCGAGGCGAATGGCAGAGCCAAGACCGCCGAAGCCGCTACCGATGACAACTGCCTTAAGCGCGCGAGCGTTGGGCGAGGAATTCGACCAGGTCGTGGAGGGGTTCAGCGTGCGCTCCGAAAGGGAGGAGGCTGGCGCGGCATTGCTCATAGGTGTCGTCTAAAATCTTTCGGTCTTGAAGTTCGCCGTCGAGGAGGTCATCAGTAAGCTGGAAGGCCTTGCCAAATTGGCGGCCAAAGGACTCAAGTTCCGGGGGTACGCCGCCGGGATTTGAGACGCAGCCCGCTTCAACGGCGAGTTGGAAAAGCGGGACGGTCTTGAGGTCGTTGACGTGGTGGCGCATTTGATCGCGCTCAGAGCCTGTGAGGAGGAGATCCAAGCTTTGACCACCGACCAGGGAGCTGCAATCAAGTGTTTTCAGCAACGCCATCTGGAAGCGGCGGAGGCGCATGCATTCGACGTCGCTCGCGGAGGCTTCCATCACCATGCGAGCGGCGAGGGCAACCATTGAGAAGCCGGCCAGAATCGCCGTGGGTTCGCCGAACTGGATGTGGACGGAGGGTAGACCGCGTCGCGTCGCTTCGTTGTCCATGCAGGGAAGGTCATCAATAATCAGCGATGCGCTGTGGATGATTTCGACGGCTGCGGCGGCACGCAGGGTGTGGTCTGTTTCACAACCCAGCATGCGGGCTACGCGCAGGGAGAGGATAGGGCGGAAGCGCTGAGCTTGGCCCATCACCGCATATTCCATTGCGCGGGGGACTGGATTGTGGTTGCTGCCGGGGCCGCAATAGAACAAAGAGGAGAGAAAAGAGTCGATAAGATCTTTGTCGCCCGCAGGTTTGGATTTGTTTGCGGATGCCCGCAATTCGGGTACAAATCCTGGCTTAGGTACCGGTTGTAGAACTGCCATTGCCATACACCTCTCGATTCAGCAACATTGAAGTTGGTTCATTATATTTGACGACGGAATGAACGTGGAATCAAGGGCAATTGACGTTTTCGTTAGTTTTGGAGTTTCAGAGGAACTAAACTCGGAGGGTTGAAAGCGCTAAAACATCTTCAATGGGTCTGATTTCTAATGGGATCTAAGCAGAAACCTGGTGATGCCGGACCTTACCTGCTGCCGTAGTCATTTCAGTTTGAGAAAAACTATCTGTTTGAGCCACCATCCGTTAACATGGCTCTATTTCGAACGCGGAGTGCGGCGGTTTACGGCATCGATGCCCACCTAATCGATGTTGAGGTCGATATGGCGCAGGGAGGTAGTTCGCGGGATTTCATCACGGTGGGGATGCCGGATACTGCGATCCGGGAAAGCCGCGAGCGGATCAAGAGCGCACTGTTGAATTCCGGTTAC
This sequence comes from Acidobacteriota bacterium, assembly GCA_016870995.1. Classification (GTDB taxonomy): domain Bacteria; phylum Acidobacteriota; class Terriglobia; order Bryobacterales; family Bryobacteraceae; genus Bryobacter. The sequence continues at coordinate 11,835 of VFZU01000041.1, read as the reverse complement.
GGGTACCCGGGCAAGTCGGTGACGATCAATCTGGCCCCGGCGAATGTACGCAAAGAAGGGGCCGGGTTCGATCTGCCGATGGCGATGGGGATTCTGGGAGCCATGGGTGTGTTTCCGCGGAGCGAGAAGCATTTAATGGTGGGCGAGCTGAGTCTGGATGGTGTGATTCGTCCCGTGCGGGGAGCGCTATCGATGGCGGTTTGTGCGCGGAAAATGGGAATCGCCAATGTGATCGTTCCAGCGGAGAATGCCGCTGAAGCCGCAGTGGTGGAAGGGGTGAATGTGTTTGGGGTGAAGCACCTCGGCGAAGCAGTAAGCCTGTTCACCCAGCCAGATCGGTTTCTGCCGGCAAGGCCTGCGGCTGCGAACAGCAGTCTGGGAGTGACTCCACCATTGGATTTTGCAGATGTCCGTGGGCAGACAGTGGCGAAGCGGGCTTTAGAGGTGGCCGCGGCTGGTGGACATAACCTGCTGATGCTGGGGCCGCCAGGGTCGGGCAAGACCATGCTGGCCAGACGGCTGCCGGGCATTCTGCCACCGCTCGACTTTGTGGAGGCTTTGGAGACGACCCAGGTTCACAGTGTGGCCGGCGTGTTGCCGGCGGGCGCCGGTTTGTTATGGGAACGGCCCTTTCGATCGCCGCACCATACCGTCAGCGATGCTGGGCTGGTGGGTGGAGGCAGCGGCACTCCGCGTCCTGGTGAGGTGTCGCTGGCACATAATGGCGTGTTGTTTCTCGATGAGCTGCCGGAATTCAATCGCAACGTTCTTGAATTGTTGCGGCAACCTTTAGAAGAGGGAGGCGTGGCTCTGGCGCGAACCAACATGACTCTGACGTTTCCGGCGAATCTGATGCTGATGGGGGCGATGAATCCTTGTCCTTGCGGGTTCTTTGGAGACCGAACGAAGGAGTGCCGTTGCACGGGGGCGCAGATCCAGCGCTATATCGGGAAGATCTCTGGGCCTCTCTTGGACCGGATCGATATTCATGTTGAGGTCCCCGCAGTCGAGTACAAGGAACTACGTGGGCAAGGCGATGGAGTCGACTCGGCTTCGATGCGGCAGCGTGTGCTGGCGGCGCGGGCTGTGCAAAGCGGCAGGGGGTATTTGAATGCGAGGATTCCCTCGGGGAAGATTCGCAAGTTCTGCCTGTTAGATGAGGCTGCGGAGCGGACGCTCGAAATGGCGGTGCGGAAGTTGAGTTTATCGGCACGGTCCCATGACCGGTTGCTTAAGGTGGCGCGCACAATCGCGGATCTGGCTGGGGCGGAGCAAGTCGCAGCCAAGCACCTGGCAGAGGCCGTTCAGTATCGGAGTCTGGATCGCGAGTATTGGCAGTAGGCGGACGTTTCATCCGAATCAGAATGGCGCTTAGAATAGAGGTTCCGCCATGTTGAACCTCGACTCACTACGCAAGCATCTGACGACCCTCACCGACGAAGCCATTCTCGAAGTGAAGCCAGAAGACCTGACCGAAGAAGCCAAGGCGGTTTATGACGAAGAGTTGGCTTCGCGAGGAATACATTGGCCGTCCGCCGAGGGCGCCGAGGAAGTTGTAGGCAGGGCGGCTTTTCCGAAGCCCGAGGATGGGGAACTGGTGTTGATTGCCAGCTACGAGACGTTTGCGGAAGCGCGGTATGCGTATCAGTTGTTGAAGCATGAACAGATTCCGGTGTGGCTGGCGGGCACCACGGGCAAGGGGCCGGTGATGATCGATCCCAACGCGCCGATGGACCTCGTGACTTTGCCCGAGCACCTTGAGACGGCGCAGCAATTGCTGTTTAGCGAGATTTCCGACGAGGAGTTGGCATTGCTTGCTGAGCAGGCGGGAGACCCCGAACAGCAGAATTAGGCAAGCATTGCCTTCCAACCGGCTTCGTCCTGGCCAATGGCGAGTTTATTCGAACCCCGAACTAGCGGCAGGCGAAGCAGCTTGGGTTCGTGTTCGATTTTTTGCATGAGAGTTGTGTCGCTTGCCTTGAGGTAGGCGAGGCCAGACTCTGCGAATTCTTTCGACTCTTTATCCATTGATCCCATCAGGCCGCCAAACTTGTCGGTGAAGCGTTTGATTTCTCCAGGGGACATTGGCTTTTGCTTGAGATCGACGAATTGAATCTGAACGCGGCGTTCCTTGAAAAAGCGCTCGGCGGCCCTGGTGGCCGCCGAGTTCTTTACACCGAATATCTGTACGCTGACTGGCATCCAGATAACAATTTACCTTATGAGACTAGTCAGGGATCACCAGGACATCACCCGGATGGATGACGCTCTTTTCGTCCTTCAACTGATCTGGATTGCCGGCAATGATCTTCGGGAATTGAGCGCCGTTGCCGTAGAAGTGAGCGGCGATCTTCCAGAGGCTATCGCCAGCCACGACCGTATAGGTCTTGACTGGTTGGGGCAGGGAAGTGTCCACACCGAGGTCGCAAATGATCTCGCTGTTCCAGCTGTCACCGACAGCTTTGATGGCATTCCAAACGTCGTTCTTTACGTTTTCGTTGGGGGCTGCGCCCTTCAAATAGAGCTTCTCCCCTTCCATGTGCATGTTCGCAAGTACGACGCCTTTTTCCTTGATGATGCCAAGAGCATCGGCGTATTTCAGTTTCAAACCTTCCATTAGATCCATGAGATCCTCCTCATTCGGTTTGCCACGTGGCACTCCTATATCCGCATCGAAGTGTGACTCATGGATTAAACTTGGGCTAGTGGCATGAAGCAGTTGGCCAAGACTCCAGTGCTGGCGGACCTGAAAGGTGCGCTGTCCCAGGTTTTGCTGGGCAAAGAAGAAGCGGTACGGCTGACGCTTGTCTGTCTGATCGCCCGAGGACATCTGTTGATTGAAGATGTGCCTGGAGTCGGAAAGACTTCTCTCGCGGAATCCATGGCGCGACTGGTGGACGGCACGTTTCGGCGATTGCAATGCACTTCAGATCTGCTGCCGGGAGACATTATTGGGGTGTCAATTTATCGGCCACAACATCAGGAATTCGAGTTCCGGCCCGGGCCGGTATTTGCAAATTTTCTTTTGGCGGACGAGATCAATCGAGCGACTCCCAAGACTCAATCCGCTCTACTTGAAGCGATGAGTGAAGACCAGGTTTCCGTGGATGGGAGGACGATGCCCTTGCCCGATCCTTTCATGGTGATTGCCACCCAGAATCCGACCGAGCAACAAGGCACGTATCCTCTGCCGGAAAGCCAACTGGACCGGTTTCTGATGCGGATCGAGATCGGCTACCCGAGCCACCAACAAGAGCGTGCGATCTTGCGCGGCGAAATCTTGAAACCACAGAAGTTGTCGCCATTGTTGGGTTGCGAAGAGTTGAAGGCGATTCAACGCGAAGTGGATCAAGTGCATGTGGACCCGGATCTTGTCACTTATCTATTGAGCCTGGTGGAGCGAACCCGAACTCACGAAGGAGTGACGTTGGGCGTGAGCCCACGTGGTGGCCAGGCACTGTACCGTGCCGCGCAGGCAAGCGCTTTGCTGGATGGGCGGGCGTTTTTGATTCCGGACGACATCAAACAACTAGCGGTGCCTGTGTTTTCACATCGATTGAGGTTGACCGCGCAGGCCAGCTTTGGGCATGCTCACGCTGAGGCCGCGCGAAAAGTAATCGAACAGATTCTGGCAAGCGCTGAAGTTCCTGCTTAGATTGATTTGTGAGAGACTCACAAATCATGGAACGCAAAAAGGCTGTCGACTTTCCTCAGGAACTGCTGAACCTCTTCGACAAGTATGTGCATGGTGATATCGAACGCCGAGACTTTTTGGAAGGTGCTAAACGATTTGCTGTTGGGGGCGTAACTGTCACAGCTCTATACGAGAGCCTGAAGCCAAACTACGCCTGGGCGCAGCAGGTTCCGAAGGACGATCCGCGGATCAAAGTGGAAACCGTCTCTGTAGATTCGCCCGCCGGAAATGCAAGCATCAAAGGCGTGTTTGCGCGGCCCGCCAAGCTCACCGGTAAATTGCCCACGGTGGTCGTGATCCATGAAAACCGGGGATTGAACCCGTACATCGAAGATGTGGCACGCCGCTTTGCCGCCGAGAATTTCATCGCCTTCGCTCCCGACGGTTTGACCAGCGCGGGTGGCTATCCGGGTGACGACGAAAAAGGCGGCAAACTGTTTCAGACGGTAGATCGCGCCAAGATGACAGAGGATTTCATCGCTGTTGCGAAATGGCTCAAGTCTCACAGAGATGGCAATGGCAAGCTGGGGTCAGTTGGGTTCTGTTTCGGCGGTGGGATCACCAATACGCTGGCCGTAAGACTGGGAGCAGATTTGAATGCAGGAGCCCCGTTTTATGGTGGCCAACCCAAGGCAGAAGACGTTCCGAAGATCAAAGCGCCTTTGATGCTGCATTACGCCGGCAATGACGCACGTGTGAATGCTGGCTGGCCTCCTTACGAAGAGGCACTCAAGGCGAACAAGGTGAACTACACCGCCTACGTTTACGACAACACGAACCACGGATTCCACAACGATACGACTCCGCGTTACGACGAGGCTGCCGCGAAACTGGCCTGGAAGCGGACTCTGGAGTTCTTCAACAAAAACCTGCGCGGCTAGCGCCTAATCGTAGCCCCTGGCAAGCGAAGAAAATGTTGGTTGTCTGTTAGCTTAAAGCTGTTGTGCTGAATCGACGTCTTTTCCTTGCCGCGTGGGCTCCACAGGATCGCGTTGCTTATGCGGGACAGCTTCGAGGAGCGAGCTATGTCTTTCGTGAGCGGCGTACCTTGATCTGTCTTGGCGAGTCCGTTGGTGCGTTCGATCACAACACCGGGTTGTTGTCGCAGCCCGTTCTGGCGACGATTCCAGAGTTGAGAGTAGTGCGTCCCAAGATTCGGCTACGGGTGAATGAGGGGGTTCTGATTGCGGAAGACGATCGCCGACGGATCGCGACTCTGATGGCTGTCAATGGCGAGGTTCAGATTCATTATCCTTGGCCAGTGCATCCCGAATTGACGGCTATCTGGAGTGATGCCTCTGAAATTTATTTCACCAACAACGACTACCGCAATGTTTATCAGTTGCCCGCTCGCATGAGGCAGAGATGGGAGAGGCCAAAGCTTGTGGCCCGGATTCGCAATTAATCCGATCTCATTTTCGGTTTTATTTGATAATGTAATGGAATATGTTTTGGCAAAATCTGCGCTTTGCCTGGCGATCGCTGTTGCCGAACCCAGCCTTTGCTGCAGCTGCAATTCTGGCCCTCGCAGTGGGGATCGGATTGAACACCGCGATGTTCTCCGTGGTGGATGGCATCCTGCTAAAGCCGTTGGCATTTCGTGAGCCGTCGCAGTTATTTGTACTGAAGGAGAAAGTAGCCCGCACCGGGGCGCCCTCACTTTATTACCTCACTGCGGCAAATTTCCTGAATTACCGCGAGCTTTCCAAGTCGTCCGACCTGGTGTCGTACACGCCGAACGCTTATTCCATGGTTCTGCCGAACTCCGAACCGGAACGATATCCAGGCATTTTGGTGACAGAAGGTTGGTTTTCCTTCTATGGCGCAAAGTTTGTTCGTGGCAGAGACTTTTCAAACGATGACCACCAGGAAGGCAAGGACGAAGGCGTCATCATCTCGAGCGGATTGTGGGCAGACCGATTCGCCTCTGATGCGGCGATCCTCGGGCGCCAGATCGAGCTGAACGGGCGGCCTCGGCGCATCATCGGAGTAGTGGATGCGGAGTTTGAGTATCCGGTGAAGACAAAGATCTTTGCTCCGCTGGCGATGACGGTGGCCGAGCGCAGCAACCGGAGTTTTCACCGACTGATTGCGCAGGGCCGATTGAGGCCGGGTTATAGCATTACGCAAGCCAGAGCCGAGTTTGCAGGCGTTCTGGAGAATTTGACAAAGCAATATCCGCAGTTCAATAGCAAGAAATCGATTTATTTGGAGCCGCTTTCCGAGGAGATGACGGGCAAGGTGAAGCCAGCATTGGTGGCCTTGATCGGGGCTGTTGCCTTTGTGCTCGCGATTGCCTGCGCAAATGTTGCGAATCTGGTTTTGGCTCGCGGCGCAGTGCGCCGAGGAGAGCTTGCGGTGCGGGCTTCTCTAGGAGCCTCGCGGGGAAATCTGATTGCTCAATTGATGACTGAGAGCTTGTTGCTATCGGCTCTGGGCGGAATTCTGGGGCTCATTTTGGCCGTAGCAGCTTTCTATGCGTTTAGGATCTTTGCCCCTCAGAATCTGCCCCGGATCGAAGAGGTGGCAATCGACTGGCGAGTGATCGGATACAACCTGGCCGCCGTTTTGTTGACCGGCACATTGTTCGGGTTGATTCCCGCAATCCGGCTCTCACGTATCGACCTCCACTCGGGGTTGAAGGATCGCACGCGTGGGGGTTCGGCGAGGACGCAGTTCCGCAGTTTGCTGGTAGTTGCGCAGGTAGCCGCAGCGCTCATGCTGATGACTGGAGCGGGCTTGCTGATTCGCAGTTTGTACGAGTTGACCAGCGTGGATCTCGGTTTCAAACCGGATCATCTTCTCTCAATGCGGATTACCCCTTTACCCACCAAGTACGACGACCAAACTGAGCGGCAAGTTCAGTTTGGCCAGTCGATTGTACGAGGCGTGGCGAGTTTGCCAGGAGTGAGGTCGGCGGCAATCTCGACGAGTCTGCCATTTCAGGGCAACCCGCGATACATCATGAGTGTCGAGGGTGGTCCTCCTGTAACGATTGCGACAGCCTCGGTGACGGATTAGTTCGGTGTCTCGCCAGCATACTTTGAAACGATGCGGATTCCGATTCTCGCTGGGCGAGCGTTTACGGATCGGGACAATGCCGATGCTCCAGAAGTTGTCATTGTGAATGAGACGTTCGTCAAAACGCATTTCCCGGATGGTCGTGCGGTTGGCAAGCGGATGGAGATCGGCCTGACGAATCCACCAGAGTGGCGCGAGATTGTCGGCGTTGCCCGCGATGTCAGAAATTTAGGAATCGACCAAGCGGTCACGGTACAAGTATATTCGCCCTACTACAAGTCTCCGAGCACTGTTCAGACGCAGGCAACTACATTTAGCGTGATCGTTCGAACGGATGGCGAACCAGCGCGAATTGCTCAGGCAGTGCGGCAAAAGATACTTGAAGCTGATAACGCACAGCCAGTGTGGCAAGTGCAAACGATGGAGACCACAATCAACGAATCCCTTGCCAAGGAGCGATTCACCCTGTTCCTGATGGCGATTTTTGCGAGTGTGGCGTTTCTACTCGCCATCATCGGGTTGAGTGGTGTCATGTCGTATACCGTCGCGCAACGCACTCGCGAGATTGGGATCCGGCTGGCGGTGGGTGCTCAACCGTCAGAGGTTTTATGGATGATTCTGCGACATTCTCTGTTGCTGGTTTCGGCCGGGATTATCGGTGGCATCGTGGGCGCGATTGTGGTGACGAGCTCATTGCGGCAATTGTTGTTCAACACCAGCCCATACGACCCTGCAACGTTTATTGTGATCGCGCTTGTGTTCTTGTTGACGGCTGCGATCTCCGGCTTGATCCCTGCACGCAGAGCTGCATCGATTGATCCTGCCATCACTCTGCGAGCAGACTAGGGAACGAGAAATACCGGGGCTTGCCAGTATGCGGCCTTTTGACTCTTGGGGTCGAGAACTGTGACCTGACATAAGTACTCGCCCGGCTCAAGACTGCTGAGTGGCAACTGCAATTGCATCGGGATAGTCTTTAGCCGATTCTGCTGCACATCAATGGTGCCGAAGGGTGTGGATTCGAACACCTTTTCTGCGCCCCGATACAAAGTCACATAGGTGAACATGGGCCTGGCGGGCTCGGCTTCTTGCTGGTGGGTTTGCAGGTAGACATACATGTCTTTTGACTTGCTAAAGACCCGCGTCACGGAAGGGATCAACTTGATCCCCTCGTGGACCAGAGGATTGGGGTATTGAGCTTGTGCGGTTTTGTCTTTGGCCGCGTTGAAGAGCGCTTCGCGCATGTCGACGCGCTGGCTGCTCAAGACTACCGAACTGATGGGAATCCGTTGTGTTTCGCGATTGAGATTTGGAATCACGAAGGCTGTTTCGTAAGTCCCCATGCGGCCAGTCTCGGCGTCACGCGCAAGAAACTTGATGCGGTACTTTCCCGGCAGTAGCGTGAAGCCGGTGTCGTACTCGATGGGGCGACGAGTAAGCTCGGCAGCCGTGGCTCCCGAGAGCTTGATATCCACCTTGTCGCGGATGTTTGAGATTGTCGTCCCGTACTCATCTTTCACTTCGCCAAGGAAGTCGATCAACGTGCGCTCGGCTCCTCCCCGGCGGGCTAGAACGAGTTCTGAACCAGGGATCTTCAGCACCACGGGGACGTAATACTCCGCGCGGTTGAGTTGAAAGTAACCCGTCTCCATTGCGATCGTGAGGTCTGTGACAGGATCTCCCAGTCGAAGGGCGTCTTCCAATTGGCGTTCCTTGTCGGCACTGGTGAACTTTTGAAATTTCTTACTTCCGTAATAGCCCTTGCGATAATCGAGCACCGCGTTCTCGTTGCTCTTGAGCGAGATCTGGATCTTGCGGAACTTCTCGTCTTCGTTGCTGTTGGTGGTGTTGTAACCGAGAACGTAATAGCTTTCAACGGCACGTTGTGCGTTGACGATTCCTCGTTCCAGATCATTGGAATCGAGAAATGCCTTGCCGCCTGTGTCCGCAGCAAGGGTCCAGAGCGTATCCTGACTTCGTTGAAGATTGTTGACAACAGCATTTGCGGCGGCACCTGTGTACATGGCTTGACCGCCTGGGGAGCCTCGCGTGGCATCGCCAAGAGGCGAGGCTGCCACGAGCCCGCGTGCATCGATCGGCCAGAAGGAAACGCCGGCTCGAATCGCGGAGTTGATTGTGGCGTTCAGCTGAGCCTGATTGTTGGTGCCATTCAATCGAAGGCCGCTCGCGAAGTAAAGCAGGGACTTCTTCTCGCTGAGCCGACCTAACATGGAGGCTGCCGTTTGCAGAGCGGCCAATGGTCGGTCTGTAAAGAAGATGTTGAATTCGGAATCGTTTTGCCCGAAGGCGGCTCCTGTATCGGCACGGCTGGCATCAGAGCTATCCGATGGAGCGTTTTCATCCTCACCCACGATGAGTGTCTCGATCACGCTGAGAAGCTTCGACCGGTCTCCCGTGAAGTCTTGGAAAACCTGAACCGAGCCGCCCTGAAAAGCCATAATCGCCATCAGATCGGCGGCAGTCATTTGGGTTCGCACGAACCGTTTGGCTGCTTCGAAGGCTCGTAGTTGATCCGGCACTTGCATCGCGGTCAAGTCGAAGTAAAGGCCGAGCAGTCTGCGGTCACGGTATTTGAAATCGCCTGGCGATTCTCCCGAAATCTGAGTTCGTGTCAGGCGGGCGAGAGGGGTGGGCTTGGTAGTGACGACGATCGGTTCTGTGGCTTGGGCGGTGTCGAGCTTCTGAAACTCGAAGAACTTGATCTCCTGCGCGACACCGTCTTCGGTGAGCACAAAATCCTTTGCGGTCAGACCTGTGATCGGCTTGCCGGACTTGTCCTTGACGGTGACTGTTTCCACTACCAGTTGCGTCGTGGTTTTGAACTGAGCCTGGCAAAGGCATGAAGCGAGCAGAATCCAAGAGAGTCGCACGAGCTAAAACCTCATCCTGATGGCGGCCTGCATGTTGCGCATGGGATTGGCTGAGCTGGGAAGTCCGAATTGCACATTGCCAAGGATCGTGTTCCAACTGGGGAAGGTGACCGTGTTTAGCAGATTGAGGGCTTCGAGACGAACGTCATAGCTGACGCGGTCAGAGAAGCGGAAGGCCCGGCTGAGAGCACCATTCAAGCTGAACTGTGCGGGACCGGTGATGATGTTGCGGCCCGTATTTCCCCAGCGATCCGATGCCGGAATGCGGAAGGCCGCTGGGTTCAGAGATAGGCCCGCAGGAGCCGAGTAAACATCTGCCCCTGTCACGTCTGGTCGCAGGCTGCTGGTGACGCCGGTGCTGGGGATCGCACGCAGAATGACGGGGCTGAGTGGCAGTCCTGTGCCTGTGACGATTTGGCCACCGAGCGTCCATTCCTTCAACATTGTGGCGAGCCATCCTTTTGTGAGTGCCCCACCGCGTAGCCCCATTCCGCTCGTGTATTGTGATTCGAAGACCAAACGATGGCGTTGGTCAAACTTGGAGCGTGCACGCTCGGCATCGAGATCGAGCCAGTACTGGGCCGTCAACCTCGGGCCTTGTGCACCCAGCAGAGAATTGTCAATGGCCTTTGCCTAGGTGTAGTTCAAGCTGGAAGCGAAGCCGCTGCGCAGGCGTCGTCGCAATTGGAGTTGGCCTGCCTGGCGATGGGCGTTGCCGTTCGAGGTGAGATAGGTGAATCCGCTCGGTTCAACGGCGCGGTCTGGAAACGTGTTGGGGAGAATCTGTTGCTGTCCGCGAGTGGCCTTGGAACCAAAGTATGTTGCTGTAATCTGAAGAGCCCAAGGGAGATCCCGTTGGATCGACAACTGCCAGTTCTGCGCATAGCCGATGCGGAAGCCCGGGTCGACTGCGAAGTTGGTCGCTAGTCCAACGGGAAGCGATCTTGCGGAGAATCCGTTCTCAAGGGTCAGGGGTGTAGTTGGTGTGTTCGCTAGGCGGAGGCTGTTTGAAAGAGGAGCCTGCTGCGCCAAGCGCAGAGTGAGGGAACTGTACACCGAGGTGTCGTAGTAGATCCCATATCCACCGCGGATCACCATGGAATTGGCCGGCACAGGCCTCCAGGAAAAGCCGAATCGCGGGCTGAGGTTGTTTCGATCCGGTTGGAGTGGATTGCTAGAAACCTGCGGTGAGGCTGAGGCGAAATTCCTGCCAATATCGAGATTCACGAGCCGACCGTACTTTTCTTCGAGCGGGGACCAGTATTCCCAGCGCACGCCCCAATTGATGGTCAACCCGGGGTGAACACGCCAGTCGTCATTGAAGAATGCTTCTTGGATGTTGCCAGGCAGATATTTGTCGGCGTTACCGAAGGCGATGCTGCTGGCATCGGGCGTGCCGCGAAGGAACTTCTCAAAGTCATTGATGCCCGTGAAGGCGAAACTGCCTCGAGCGTCCTGTTGCGAGAGTTCATTGAATTGCTGCCTGCGGAAGGTATACCCAACCTGGAAATTGTGACGGCCTCGATTGAGAAACGCATCGACACTGGTGCTTATCGTTTGGTTGCGATTGAGGGAGTATTGTGATGTCCCGAGGGGTGCGATGCCGCTCGCGAAACTGAGTGAAGGCGGCCCCCAGTTCACGGCTTCCTGATTGTTGCCACGAATACCTGCTTCCGCCGACACATTGCGACGGTTTGCGAAGAAGGGAATTACACCGGTAAACAAGCGGCTCCATTGCAGCCCCAGATTCATGAAAGCTCTTGAGTTGAAGCTTCGCCGATAGCCGGTTCCGGTGTTCCAGCCGGTGACGCGGCCAGTCTCGAGGAAGCCGAAAACGTCAGGGGAATCGGTGCGTGTGCTGCGCCACGCGCAGTTGCCCTGAAAGAAGTTCTTCTTTACCTGTTTGTTCACTCGCATCTGCAGGTCGTCCTGATGAGTGCCGTTCACGATCGGGGCTTGAAAGTTGAACCGTGAACTACCTGTGAAATTCGGCAGTGGGTAGAGAGACGCAAGCACTCTGGCTTGTGTACTGATCTGGCTGGTAGGCACCAAACCGCTGGAGGTTTCTCCGTTTCTTTCTGCCAGCGTCGGCACCAGGGCGCTCTGCGTTGTACTTCGTGTTCCGCTCCGGACGTGGTGGACAGCGCGTTGGGAGTGAATTATTGCCATTGAATCACGCAGCAATTTTGAATTCAACAGAAAAATCGCGACGAGCTTGAGTTGGCGTTT
>VFZU01000040.1 GCA_016870995.1 Acidobacteriota bacterium | reverse complement strand
GAGCGTCTCGGCTACAAAACGCCAACTCAAGCTCGTCGCGATTTTTCTGTTGAATTCAAAATTGCTGCGTGATTCAATGGCAATAATTCACTCCCAACGCGCTGTCCACCACGTCCGGAGCGGAACACGCGAATCAGCGTCTGCAAAAGTCTTTTCAATGTGTCCTTAACGGCATCACCGTACGCCCTGAGGACTTCCTGCGTGATCTGATAGTCCGCCCGCTTGCTGTTTCCGCTTACTTGCGCGGACCCTGACAGCCAGCTTCGCGATTGCCCCATCAAGTAGCAGGTTCGATAAATCTCTTCCTGAAGTCGGGCCAGATTCTCCATCGCAATTCGGTAGACATTGCCTTCCGGCTCCGTCCATCCGAACTTGTCTTCAGGATCAAGATGGATGTAATAGGACTCTCCAAAAATCGATGGCCAGTCGCGTTTGCTATAGATCACCGGCGTTGCGTACAGAGCCATGCCCAGCGACCAGGACAACGAGTTGGATTTGTTGAAATGCTCGAGTTGAAGATGTGCGGCTTTGTTCATCAGCCAAAGGCCATCACTCATTGCGATCTCGAATACCGGGAGCCGATTCTCAGAGGCGCAAGAATGAAATCCGCTTTCGACGATATGAATTTTCCCGTTGTCCACCGGGTCTTCGTCTACGATGAAGAACTCTGTCTCCGTGTAGACGAGGTAACGACTGGGTGTTTTTTCGAAATCAAGAAAGCTTGTGCTCTTCTTGCCTTCCAGTTGAATGGTCATCAAGATGAGCTTGCCGTCGCTGTTGTGCTCCCAGTTCACAACATCCGTGGGATGAATCGACGTGAGATAGCCTCGATCGAATCCGAGTTCTTCCTCTTCGAGGCGGCTGCTCAGGCTCTTTTCCCGTTTGGGAAATTCGAGAGCGATGAAGGACTTGCCAAAGATCAACGCGTCGATGAATCGCTTGCGAAGAAAATCGGTGATGGAGGTGCCATTTCGGTCGCAGTCTTCAAAGAACTCAAAGTAAAACTTGCTGCTACGGCGGGTGGTGTCTTCGACGGTCAGAATGGGTTCACGGCGAAACAATGTTGACGCGTACCAATCGATGATCGAACCGATGTAGTTCTCATAGAACGCTCGAGCTACCCTTTCCTGGTAAACTTCGGCAGGTTCGCGATGACGGCGATAGAGGTAGTTACTGGCCTTGGATTTAATCTGGGCACCGCCAGAATAGAGGTCACGATACATCTCCAGGCTGGCGCGCCAGGATCGATACTCCGGATGTGGCTGGACCGCACCGGCAATTTGCGTCAGTGTCATTTCTTCTCGAATACGAAGTTGTCGCTTCGTAACTTTCTGTTATTCCGTTTCTTCAGGGCACTTACCCCACGAAGAGGTTATCCGCCGCAAGGAGTAGCAGAACTTGAAATGACCAATGTTTTGTTGAAAACAAAAGGGATATTTTTTTCGAAGGGAAGTGAACGCCTCTCAAGAACGGCGAAAATCCCAAAAGGCGCTCCGTATCCATTAGATTCTAAACAACTTAGCCAGATCGACGACACCTCAGCGCCCATCGATCCTCAAATTTGATGTTCTTTTTGCCATGAGAGGCTGCCCGGTCTTGCCGGTGCTTGTCGGCGACAATGGTAGGAGCTATGCCTTTTGATTCAATTGAATCCGCGATCGAGGATTTCCGCGCTGGAAAGATGGTGGTGATCGTGGACGACGAAGACCGCGAGAACGAAGGGGACCTCACCCTTGCGGCGGATGCGGTCACCCCGGAGTTGATCAACTTCATGGCTGTCCACGGCAGAGGTCTGGTTTGCCTGGCGCTGGCCCCAGAACTCTGCGACCGGCTGAACCTGCCGCTGATGTCCAGAATCAATACTTCCAATTTCGGCACTGCCTTTACGGAATCGATCGATGCCATAGAGGGTGTGACAACCGGCATCAGTGCTGCGGATCGCTCTCACACGATTCAAGTATGCGTTGCTGAAGGAACACAACCCGACGATCTCGCCAGACCCGGGCACGTATTTCCTTTGCGTGCACAAAGCGGCGGCGTGCTTGTCAGAGCCGGGCAAACCGAGGCTGCAGTCGATCTCGCAAAGCTTGCAGGTCGCAAGCCCGCCGGAGTGATCTGCGAAATCATGAATGAAGATGGCTCCATGGCACGCGTGCCTCAGCTCATCGAGTTCTGCCAACAACATGGCCTGAAGTTGATATCCGTCGCGGATCTGATCCGTTACCGCTTGAGCAATGAGACATATCTTCGGCCACACAAGAGTGGGCAGCTGGAAACTCCGCACGGCGCAATGTCGCTCAAAGTGTATCTGAACACGCTGAATCAGGATCTACATTCCGCGTTGTTCGTGGGCGATTTGAGCGGCGACAAACCAGTTTTGGTGCGCATGCACTCGCATTGTCCGTTTGGCGACCTTTTCCAAAGTCGTTTCTGCGACTGCCGGTCATTGCTCGATGAATCCCTGAAGGCCATCGCAGAAGAAGGCCGCGGCGTGCTGGTTTATCTCCATCACAGCGGCAGTGATCGACTTCGTGGAAGTACCGATGACGACCCAGAAATCAGGTTCCATTGTCGAGAGCAAATCAAGCCAGAGGGTGAGCCCAAGATGCAACACCAAGTAGGAATTGGCGCTCAAATCCTGCGTGACTTGGGGTTGAAGCGAATCGAACTGCTTACGAATTCATCGCTGAAAGCTGTTGGGCTTGAGGGGTTTGGGATCGAAATCGTTGGCCGTAGGCCAATTCAGATCAGGAAGTAAATCGCGGATGGCGGAGAAGGAGGGATTCGAACCCTCGGTACAGTTTCCTGTACACACGCTTTCCAAGCGTGCGCCTTAAACCGCTCGGCCACCTCTCCAGCCTGTTTTGATTAGTGTACCAAATAGGAGTTGAGTCATTGATTCCGGCCCAGTAACTGTCTTGCTTTTCGCACTCTATCGATGTACTGGCGCAGGTCCGCACTCTCCGGGCACTCGCCAAGAAGTTCCCAAACAGACTGCATCAATTGCTTTCCGAATCCCTTTCCATCGATCAAGCAGGGTTGCCTCGACGACGCAGCGGGAACAACTCGAATCTCCATGGGATAGCGAATCCAATAATTGCCTCCAGCGGAGTCAGGGATCCAGGCTGCTGGCTCCAGCTTGACGCGGCCAATCGGAGTGTCGGCCGGCGCGGTGACCACAAGCAAAAATAACGCGCACGTCTGAGATTCACCAATTCGGCCTCGGATGGGATTGGGCACCGTGACGGGCTCATCCACTCCATCTGTTCCAGGGAACAGCCGGCTCGTTTGCATTCTAAGGCTGTCAGCAGGGTTTTGGCCTGTCTGCAATACAAAAGCCGATCCCCTCTTATTGGTTACGGCTAGAAGCAGGTTCAACGATTCTCCTTGCCGGATCGCAGGGGAGAGCGGGGCATGAGAGGCCCACGACGGGATCGCGTCACATCCAAGACTCTTTCCAGAACGATCCTGCAGCAAAGGCACGTCGGAAAAGACGAAAAGCTCCTGTCCGGAGCTTTTCGTCGCAAACCAAATGAGGAAGATCAGGCTGGCCTGTCGCATATTCTTAGGCCAAGTCGAACTTCTCCTGATGAATCAAACCATCGGAGACCACCATCACCGGGCGGCCGATGATTTCCTCCAACTCCTCGAGATATTGATTCTCGGAGGACTTGAACACCTTCGCCACTTCAGGATTCACGCGTAGCAGCACGTCTTTGGAATCTTCTAGCGCGCGAGCCAGCTTCTTCGCTTCATTGAGAATCTCTCCCACAACGGTTTGAACGCTCTTCACGTAGCCAGAGCCTTCGCAATAAGGGCAAGGCGCGCACAGCGTGCGCTCAAGGGATTGCTTCACTCGCTTACGCGTAATGGCGACCAAGCCAAAATCGTTGAACTGGAGAATCTTGTACGGCGCACGATCCGCTCTCATCGCTTCTTCGAGGGCCTGCATCACACGCATGCGATTCTTGCGCTCATCCATGTCGATAAAGTCGATCACGATGATGCCGCCGAGGTCGCGTAGGCGAACCTGACGAACGATTTCACGAATCGCTTCGATATTGGTCTTGACGATCGTATCTTCAAGGCGATTCGATTTGCCGACAAACTTGCCGGTGTTGATATCGATCGCAACCAGCGCCTCCGTCTGGTTGATTACGATGTAGCCGCCCGACTTCAGCCAAACCTTCGGACGGAGAGCCTTCTCCAGTTCTTGAGTGATGCCAAAGTTGTCGAAGATCGAGACCTGACGCGTGTACATCTTGACGCGTGAGACCATCTGCGGCTGAAACCGTTCGAGGAAGCGAAGGATGCTCTCGTAGATCTCCTCGTTGTCCACCCAGATGGATTTGAATTCGGGACCGAGTTGATCTCTCAAGACACGTTCCACGATTTCGAGGTCGTGATAGATCAACGCCGGTGCGGGCTTGCTTTCCGCCTTACGTCGAATATCGATCCAGAGATTATGCAGGAAGTCGATATCAGCGAGAATTTCTTCTTCAGTTCGACCTTCGCCAGCAGTGCGAATGATGAACCCGCCAGGGATACCTTCCTTACGGCTTTGCAGGATGCGCTTCAGGCGCATCCGCTCCTCATCTGAAGGGATCTTGCGCGACACACCGGTATGATCCACGGTCGGCATGTAAACGCAATAGCGGCCCGGCAGCGCAATGTGTGAAGTAATGCGGGCGCCCTTTTGACCCAGCGGTTCTTTTGCGATCTGGACCAGAATCTCCTGGCCCTCTTTCAGCAATTCAGTGATCGAGGGTTGCGGGCGACGCTCACGGTCAGGCCGTTCGTTTCGCTCCCCCCCGTTTCGGTCTTGACGTTCCCCACGATCGCGACGATTGCGCCCATCGCGACGGCCCTCTTCACGCCTTGGTGAGGCTTCGCGAACTTCTTCGCTGGGCGTTTCATCCGCTACAGTTCCTTCAGCGGTGGGTTCATCAGCCGCCACCTCAACGGTGCGCTCACGATCCCGGCCACGCCCGCCACGGCGGCGGCGGCGACCACCCCTTTCCTGGCCCTCTTCACCTTCCTGCGGGGTGCGTTGCTGTAAAAATCTCTGATCGGTTTGCCGCAAGTGCGCCGAATAACCAAGAGAAGGAAGGACACCGTCCTCCGTCACCTCAGCAGAGTCCCCTTCAGAAGCTTCGGCCGTGATCTCAGCCTCAAGTTCCTCCACGGTTTCTTCGGATGCTGCGCCTTCAACTACCACATCAGCGGAAACTTCCGTTACTTCTTCGCTAGCTTCGCGATCTTCATAAACCAACCGCTCAGCTTCTTGGAAATCGCGCTCTTCTTCCTTCTCCCTTGCAATCTCAGCCAGGTGCTCTTTCACTTCCTCGAGCACTTCTGCTTCGCGTTGCTCCGCGATGGTTTCCGGAGTGATAGCTTTCAGCGGAGTCACGATCGCTTCCTGCGCCTCTCCGGCATCTACAGGAACTTCATGAGTGGAAGCAACGGCCTCCACTTCCACTTCTTCTTCTGCATCAACTTCTTCAGTGTCGAGCTCTTCCTCAACAGCGGCAGAAGCTGCTCTGGCGTACTTCGACAGGGATTCGCCCGGAAGCAAGATCGGCATCGATGGCGCTTCTTCGTCAACGCGCGCCTCGATGACGGTTTCGATTTCTTCGGTTACTGCTTCTTCTTCCTCTGAAGTATCGGCAAACTTTGACTCCGGGAAATTGCCTCCCTGATTTCCGCGTCCTCTCCGGCGGCGACGATTACCTCGACGAGGGTCAGCTCCCTCTTGAGACGTCTGCCTTTCCACCGCAACGATCGGGGCCACAGCAAGAGCTTCAACACCTGCTTCTTCAATTACAGGGGCTTCAGCGGAAGCGGCTTGCGCCATTCTCGGTTCTCGACGATCTCGATCCCGACCACGGCCACGGCCACCTTCGCGTTCCCTGCCTCTTCCCCGATCTCGATCTCCGCCACGGTCCCGATCGTTTCGCTCGCGACCTTCCGGCATTTTTTCGAATTCTTCGTTTTCTTCGAAGAAGTCAGAGACATAAAGAAACGTGTCGCGCTCAAGTCCTAAATCAACGAAGGCGGACTGCATCCCAGGCAGCACCCTTGTGACTCTGCCCTTGTGAATCGATCCAGCCAATGAATATTCATTGGCGCGTTGAAAATAAATTTCGACGAGTTGGTCGTCTTCTATGATCGCGACACGCGTTTCGTGTCGGCCAGTGGAAATTACTAGCTCTTTTGCCATCAGGCATCTCCTTGTGGATTCCGGGAGAACCGAAGGCCTGGGATACAACTTTGGAAGTCAACTCGACTCGAAACAAGACGCGATATGCACTGAGTACGATTAGAAGCGTTTGGTAGCTGTTGAATGGCGCGCTAAAGCTATCGGTGCGGCGGCATAGCCGCATGGAGCACTTCTCCAGGCGCGAAGCATTCCAGCGAAAGCGTCCCGGCAATATGATTCCAGGTGGTTGTAGCCCCAAGCGGTTCTGTGTTTGGCCCGGGGTCATGTCATTGTAGAAATCGCCGGAGCCGTACATTGTTCACTAGCCCCAGCATGAGAAAGAACGAGAGAATGCTGGATCCGCCGTAACTCATCAGCGGCAGCGGAATCCCCGCCACCGGCATCAGCCCGGCGACCATACCTGCATTCTCCAAAACATGGAAAAGCATCAACGCACCCACGCCCATACAAATGGCGGTACCGGCCCGATCGGGGGCGGTTTGTGCGTTTTGCAAAATTTGCATCAATAAAAGGAAATATAACCCAAGTACGAACACCACGCCGACAAAGCCGTGTTCTTCGGCGAAAGCCGCGAAGATAAAATCCGTATGGGCAAAGGGTAAGAACCGCAATTGGATCTGCATTCCACGCGTCACACCCAGGCCCCACATACCTCCGGACCCGACTGCGATTTTGGATTGCATCACCTGATAACCAGAACCCTGGGGGTCTGACGCGGGATCAACGAAACTCGTGATACGCGCCTTCTGGTAATCCTTCAACATGAACCATCCCGCGGGTACAACCAGCACAAAAATCAGCAACAAGGCCATGGCCTGTTGCTTGGTCAGACCCGCAAGCAAGACGCCAACGCCGAGAATCGGCAAATAGCAAAGAGCCGTCCCCAGGTCAGGCTGCAACGCAACCAGACCGAACGGCACCAATACCAGACCAGAAAGCTTAACCAGATCTGTTAACTCCATCGAATCCGATTTCAATTCGGATATGTATCGAGCCACAAACAGAATCAGGATCAGCTTCATGAACTCACTTGGCTGCAACTTGAACCCGGCTCCTAGCCCGATCCAGCGCTTCGCGCCAAGAACTACTCTGCTCAAAATCAACAAAAAAACAAGGATTACGCCAAACACGATGTACAGCATCGGCGACTGCCCAACCAGCGTGTGATAGTCGATCTGGCTGATCAGATAAAACGCGATCAATCCAACACCGATGTATAAGCTCTGTTTCCACCAACGGTCAGCGTTTTCGCTTGCCTGGGTTGCGGAGTAAATCTGCAGCACGCCGATGCCACAGATCATCAGCGTCAAGATCAACAATGTCCAATCGATATCTCGCAATGAACGCAAGCTGAACATCAGTTTCCGGCTCCACCAGCAGGAGTCTGCAATCCTGCCGTCGCAGCACCAGGTTGGGACTGCGACATGTCTTTTCGCGCCTTCTTGTCGAAATGAGCCTTCACAACATCGCGCGCGATGGTTCCAGCAAGATTGCCATGCTCGCCTTCTTCAAACAACACTGCGACAGCGATCTCAGGATTTACTCTTGGCGCAAATGCGACAAACCAGGCATTGTCCTTGACGTGGATGTTTCTGGCTTTCTGGTATTCGTTTGATACTGTTTGCGCGGTTCCAGTCTTGCCGCACATCTCAACACCGGGCACGCGAGAATTTGTAGCCGTTCCCCAACCATTCACAACCTCGCACATGCCGTCCACGACAAACCGGACATGATCGAGATTCAGATCAGCCTTGCGCGCGGGCTTTGAAGCAGGTTCGCCCTTCAACAAATGCGGTGTATGCCAGATCCCGCCGATCGCGAGTCCTCCGATAGCGTGCGCCAATTGAATGGGAGTTGAGGTCAGATAGCCCTGGCCAATGGCAACTGAGATCGTGTCTCCGCCATACCATTTCTCTCGCAGTGCACGAATCTTCCATTTGCTGGACGGCAGAGTGCCTTCCGCTTCTGCAGGAAGGTCAATCCCGGTCTTAGCTCCGAAACCGGCGATTTTAGCGTACTCGGCAATCTTGTCGATTCCAATCTTATTGCCGACGTTGTAGAAGTACACGTCGCAGGATTGAGCGAGCGCCTTCTTCAGAGTGGTTGCCCCATGGCCCTTCTTGTTGTGGCAATGGAAGTAGCGGCCAAAAAAGTTCAAGCCTCCGCCACAGCCGAAAGAAGTATCGTTCGTAATCTCGCCACTTTCCAGTGCGGCCAGCGCCACGATCGGTTTGAAAGTAGACCCAGGCGCCATCTGCGCCTGAATCGCGCGATTCAACAGTGGTTTTTCGGGGTTTGAGAAAATCTCTCGCCATTGACGGTTTCTTTCTCGCGAAGAAAGGCTGGACAGATTAAACCCAGGCCTTGAGACCATGGCGAGCACTTCCCCATTGCGCGGATCGAGAGCAACCGCTCCGCCACGACGGCCATCCATCGCAAGCTCCATCACCGTTTGAACATCAAGATCAATCGTGAGTTCAACGGGCTTGCCGGGCACCGCCGGCTTCATCCCGAGGGTTCGACGTTCGTTCCCTTTATTGTCGACCAGCACTTGCCTTTGACCGTCGACACCCGCCAGCAGATCGTTGTACTGCCGCTCGATTCCAGTTTTTCCAACCAGATCGCCTTGTTGGTATTTTGCGAAGTCAGCAAGGTTCAGCTCCGATTCCGAGACCTCGCCAACATACCCGATGAGATGTGCTCCAAATCCGCTTTCGGGATAGACACGACGTTCGGTATGAATCAATTCCAGTTCTGGATAGGTGTCTGGATCACGATGAGACTCAACAAAAGCAATCTCCGCCGGAGTCAGTTCTTCTTTGATAAATATGGCTTGGTACTTCGGCCTGGCCCGGTGTCGCTTCAGTTTCGCCAGCAACTCGTCATAATCGAGATCCAGGCCCTCGGCAATCGGCTTCAGGTGCTCTTCCTTCAGAGTTTCACGAGAAAGCAAAACGGAGAAGCTTGAGTGGTTATCTACGATCACCCGCTTGTCGCGATCGAGAATTTTGCCCCGCGGCGCCGGGATCGGAAGCGCCTTAATCCGATTCCGCTCTGCCTTCAAAGAATAGATTTCTTCGTTCCGAATCTGCAGGTTCCAATATCCGCCCAGGATCAGAAGAAAGACCCCAACACTCAGATATTGAAGAAACGCGATCTTCCCCTGCGCGAATTTGGATTCGTCGCGGAGAAACCGCATTCGATCCTGGAACTCCAGGCGCTGTGACCGTCCGGGGAGGCTAAACACAAATGGACTAACTCTCGTCCTCCCTCAGTTTATCCAACGCGAGAAACAAGGGTAGTGCAACCGCCGAGTTCAACAACGAACGAACCAATTCGTCCATCCCATTGATGTTCGTGGCCTGCCCCAACAAAGCCCGCACCATGACCCAATAGAAGAACTGGTGAAACACGAAAAAGAAATTGCACAACATGAAGCGCAGCGCCGGATTGTTCAAGTCGAATCGCAAACTCACCGAAGCCGCAAAATACCCCACCAGCGTTTTCACAATCCCGAACATGCCCAGCGGTTGTTGCGATAAAGAATCCTGCATCAGGCCGATCGTCGCTCCTATGGCAATCCCAGCGATCGGCTGCCGCTTCATCAATGAGAAGTAGATTGTGATCAACAGCGGGAATTCCAGTGTCCGTGCGGATTCGATAAATCGTGGCAGAAAGATATCGAGCAGCACCGAAAATAGCGGCACCAGAAAGAAAACGATAGGCCGGAAGCTCGAAGAAGAACTCTTTCTTCGTCGGCCTTCGACAAAATTCGCTTCGCTGTACTCAGGTAACGGCATGTCAGTTTGGCGGCACCACAGGCGCGGCGGGGGGAGTTTCTGTCTTCGGAGCTGGAGGTTTTACCACTGGAGGTGGCGCATTGAAATTGGGAACTCGACCTGGGTTTCCATATCGAACACCCTGCTGCTCTCCGATCGAGCGGTACTTCTCGAGCAACTTGTCGGCATCAGTAGACAATTTCTGATCTGGCTTCTGCTGTGGGGTCGCGTCAACTGGCGTTGGAACTGATTCCGACGGCGGTGGGGCCAGAGGCTTCGCTTCCGGCCCAGTGCCGGCTCCCGGCAAGAGATCGGGAATCTGCTGGTGTACGCCTTCCAACACGACAAGAACCTCTTCAAGGCCCTTCTCAAATGCAGTTGGCGCGAGATAAATTTCCTTGAACAACTTGCCTTGCCGAGCGACTCGGACAGGCCCAACGGGCAATCCCTTGGGGAAAATGCGATCATCGCCTGACGTATAGAACACTTCGCCAACCGCAACCTGCTGCTCGTTCTGGATGTAGTCGACGAGCAATTGGTTGTTACCTTGTCCGCGCACCGTTCCATGAATGCGCGACTTGTCAGATACGACACCGCAAGCAAACGTCGGATCTGTGATCAACATCACCTGAGCTCCCACAGGATAGGAAGCCGTCACCTTGCCGACGATCCCGTCTGGAGTGATCACAGGCATCCCTTTCAGCACTCCAGATGTCGACCCGCGATCGATAAAGACTACCTTTGAATTCATCCCCGACCCTGCGCCAATAATGCGCGCACCAATTGTCTTGCTCGGGTTGCGCTGTACGAAAGAGGCCATCGCCTCGACGCGCTTGGCGGTTGCCAGTTCTTCCTTCAGATACTGGTTCTCCAGCTTAAGCCGGTCTAGATCCACCTTCATCGTCCGGTTTTCTGAGCGCACTTCGAGCAATTGCCAATACTCCCCGGCAACTCCGAACGTATTTGCACGAATCCCTTCAAGCACCCTGGCAAGAGGGGTCATCGCAGTTACGGCCCAAACGCGAATCAGCCGCACATCCTGGTTATTTTTCACCTGAACAGCGAGCAGCACCAACTGCGCCATGATGACAATCACCAGTACGGATAAGTTGCGATATCTGCCTAGGAATCCATCCATGACCGCCCCTTGAGGCACTCCCTGTTATTCGATGGCAATGCGGCGCAGGAGCTTGAAGTCAGAAAGCATTTTTCCGATTCCGAGCACAACGCAAGCCAGCGGGTCTTCAGCGATCGAAACGGGCAAGCCCGTTTCTTGGCGGATACGCTTATCCAGGTTCTTGATCAAACCGCCGCCTCCGGTCAGCACGATTCCGCGATCCGCGATGTCGGCGGAGAGCTCTGGAGGAGTCCGTTCCAGAGCAACGCGAATCGCGTTCATGATCGTCGAGATGCCTTCGGCAAGAGCTTCTCGGATTTCTTC
Source organism: Acidobacteriota bacterium (assembly GCA_016870995.1). GTDB lineage: Bacteria > Acidobacteriota > Terriglobia > Bryobacterales > Bryobacteraceae > Bryobacter. The sequence goes on along the minus strand of VFZU01000040.1, from coordinate 33,069 downwards.
ATCGCCGATTGTCAGAGTCCGCGGCACACCCTCAATCAGGTTTCGCCCTTTGATCTCCATAGTGATCGGCTTATCCATTTCCGAAGCCGAACCCACCTGCATTTTGATCTGCTCTGCCGTCCGCTCGCCGACCAGCAAGTTATACTTCCGCTTCAAATACTGAATGATCGCCTCATCCAGCTCGTTGCCAGCTACGCGAACAGAACGCGAATACACAATACCGGCCAACGAGATCACAGCTACGTCCGTAGTGCCGCCGCCGATATCCACAACCATGTTGCCGCCCGGCTCAGTAATCGGCAGGCCGGCGCCGATCGCGGCCACCATAGCTTGCTCCACCAAATGCACTTCGCTGGCTTTTGCGCGGTAAGCCGAATCGATAACGGCCCGCTTTTCCACCTGCGTGATTTCAGAGGGCACACCGATCACAATTCGCGGATGCACCAGCATCTTGCGGCCGTGCGCCTTCTGAATGAAGTAATTCAGCATGCGCTCGGTCACCTTAAAGTCGGCGATCACGCCGTCCTTCATCGGCCGAATGGCGACGATGTTGCCAGGCGTGCGGCCCAGCATTTCCTTGGCTTCTTTACCTACCGCTTCCACTTCGCCATTGTTCTTGTTGATGGCCACGATCGAAGGTTCATTGACGACAATCCCCTTTCCCTTGGCATACACGAGGGTATTGGCCGTGCCAAGATCAATGGCAAGATCTGAAGAAAACAGGCTGAACAGCGAGCGGATATTCATGAATGCGGAAGACGCTTGTCTATCTAAGGGATTTGGGGCCGGCGCTGTGTTTCACTGAAATTCACAGAACCTCATTTGAGCGTAGCAATAGCCTTGCGCTTTTGCATCACTTTCAAGATGCGCAACCGAACATTTTTAAAATTGCAATACCCTCGCGTGGGGGTATCAAAGGAAAGTGTCGATACCCGCACAGTTGTTTGAGATTCTCCCCACAGGGTGGCTAGGCCGATTTCTCGATCCAAGGTACAACGGTATTTCACTAGAGGAGATCAATGAAATGCTGGTTGGAATCGAAGACAATCTCGGCCCTGTGGTCAACCCGGAAACCTGCGGCCTGGTCGGTAAAGAGTGCCGCGAATGCATCTCCGGTTCGGCCTCAGTCCTCGCCATGCTCTGCCCTTCGCTCGATGCCGCCGGAGCCCAGCAAATGTTCTTCAAGATGTACCGCCACCATGGTTGCGGCGGAATGGCACGGGCCTTCGTTCGTGAATACCTCGATCAGGTGGAGCCGGAATTCATCGACATGGCCCCGACCATGCCTCTCTATCAGATCGCAGCCTGCGCCTAACGGATCAGGTGGAACTTCTCCTGGCGACCCAGCACCCAGCGAATCTTCCCATCAGCTCCCACCATCGCATCTTCTTCCATCCCGACAAACAATTCCTGGTTGCCCCACTCGGCAACCGGGGTCCGGCTCGAGAGCTCGATCGAAAACCAGGTGTTGGGGATCAGCTTGACGTCTCCCCTCCCCGGCACTCCCTGTTGACGATCCCATAACCCGATCAGCGGGCCAGCCCCATGGCCATGATCCCCAATCGGATGAGAATAAACGGTCCCCTTGATCCCAAGCGCCCGAATCTCCTTCAACGCCTCGGCCAGAACTTCATTTCCGGTCCGTCCCACAGTCATCCGCGCCATCACAATATCCTGCATCTTCTTGGAGTTCTCAAGCGCCGCAACAATCCCAGCGGGCGGGCCTGTTTCCCCTTCTCGCAATACATAGCCAACGTGCTGTGTGTCTGTGGCCAGACGCATTGCCGTCAGCCCATAATCCACCCAGAGAACGTCGCCGCGCTCAATCACGATTGGGCTCTCCTCCTGCTGCAGGATTTGCAGGCTTTTGCCATTCTGCCTTTGCACGCGAATCCCTGGCTGGAACCAGGTTCCAAACCCGCGCCGCTGATTTTCTTGCCGCAACCACCACACAACATCCTGATCTGTCGTCTTGCCCGGCTGAATCACTTCGTTCGAAAACGCCTTGTCAATAATCTCGTGAACATGCGCCATCAACCCCTGGTAGGTCGGCACCATATCTGAAGTCCGCATTGCGACGAAATCGAGCGCCAAGCCTTCCGCCCGCACCAGCTTCGACCGGTTCTCCGGGCCGATTGCCTCTTCCAATTGCTCGCGCTCTCCCGAGGACAATCCATCCGAAAAGGCATGCGTGTGGCTGATGTCGATCGCGATCTTCTTGGGCTTCCGCTCATCAATCAGCTTCTTCAGCAGAATCCACTGCGAATCCCCGTAAAGCTCGATACCCGAATCCGGATCGCGATACACCTCATACATTCCGCCTTGCGATCCGCCACCCAACGCCAGCCGTTCAACACCCTTTTCCGGACCTCGATCGAAGAACACATAGATCGTGCGCCGCCGGGCCGCAAACATCGTCGGAGAAACCAATGAAAAGAATACCGGATCTTCGTTGTATTCCCGGCTCGAAACCATCCACATGTCGATGCCATACCGCCGCATCAATTCGGGCAGATTCTTTTCAAGCCTCTGCTTCAACCAGGCCTGCTGCAGTTTGGCCTGCTCCCTCAGATCGAGCACAGGTGGGGGCGCCGCCCACAGCCCAAGCGCGGCAAAAAAAACGCAAAGGAACTTCATAATTGCTAAATTTCTCCAGGCTGCAACTGAGTGGGAACAAAAGGCGTTTCCGAAACACTGGCCTTGCTTGTGCTTCTAAGCACCCGCCACCAGACGCGAGCCGATTCGAACACGATCGTTGCAGTCAAAATCAGGAAGAGACCGCAAATCGCAGCATCCATCCGCTCATTAAAGATCAATCGCTGCACTTCGCCAACCTTTGCTGCGGCGATTGTTCCAGCAGCAATCTGCCCTTCCAGTTGGTCGGCTCTCGCAAGAAATCCGAGGCGGGGACTGCTCGCAAAAATCTTGGTCAACCCGGCAGTAAACGTCACACTCAACATCCAGGCCATCGGGAACGCCGTAATCCAAACATATTTGGCACGGTACATCTTGATGAGCACCGTCGTCGCCAGGCAAAGAGCAATCGTCCCGAGAAGCTGATTCGCGATCCCGAACAAAGGCCACAACGAATTGATGCCACCCAGCGGATCGAGCACGCCCTGATAGAGGAACCACCCCCAACCGGCCACAATCATCGCGCTTGCCATCACCACACCAGGAATCCAACTGGTTTGCCCGAATGGCTTGTAAACCTGGCCCAGCAGATCCTGCAGAAGGAAGCGTCCCACACGCGTACCGGCATCGATCGTCGTCAGGATGAACAATGCCTCGAACATGATCGCAAAGTGGTACCAGAAACTCAGGATCGCTTTGCCGCCATCGGGCGTCATTGACAACGCCTGCGAGAAGATGTGAGCCATCCCCAAAGCCAGCGAAGGTGCGCCACCAGTTCGCGCAAACAACGAATTCTCACCCACGCTTCGCGCCAGTTCTTCCATGTGCGCAACGGTCACCGGATAGCCCCAACTCGTAATCGTCTTCACAGCCGCATCCGGCAGCACGCCAACCACCCCACCTGGGGAGTTGATCGCAAAAAATACTCCGGGCTCCATCGCGCACGCTGCGATGAGCGCCATGATGGCCACCATACCTTCTACCAACATTCCGCCAAACGCAACCGGCAAAGCGTGACTCTCACGCGCCAATAATTTCGATGTCGTCCCTGAAGAAATCAACGAATGGAACCCAGACAAAGCCCCGCATCCGATCGTAATGAAGCAGAACGGAAACACCGTACCCGCGAAGATCGGCCCCGATCCATCGACAAACTTCGTCATGGCTGGCAGATTCAACTCGGGTCGGACAAAAAGAACCCCTACAGCCAGCATCGCCGCAACGCCAAGCTTTACGAAAGTGCTTAGGTAATCCCGCGGCGCCAGCAGCAACCAGACCGGCAATGCGCTGGCGCAGAATCCGTAACCAATCAAAATGAGTGCCAGCGTCGTCCCGCTATAGGTAAACCAGGGGGCCATCATTGCCGACTCTGCCACCCACTTCCCACCAAAGATGCTCAACACCACCAGAACAAAACCAATCAATGAAATCTCCACGACCCGGCCCGGCCGGAAGAATCTCAAATACAGCCCCATAAAGATCGCAATCGGCATCGTCGCTGCAATCGTGAAAGTTCCCCAGGGGCTGCCCTTCAATGCGTTCACGATCACCAGCCCGATCACAGCCATCAGGATGATCATGATCAGCAGCACGGTCACCATCGCCGTAAACCCGCCAAGATTGCTGATTTCTTCCTTCACCATCTGGCCCAGGCTCTTGCCGTCCCTGCGAATCGAAAACGCCAGAATCAGCAGGTCGTGCACTGCTCCAGCCAACGCCGCACCTAATATGATCCAAAGCGTTCCAGGCAGGTATCCGAACTGAGCCGCTAGCGTCGGCCCAACCAGCGGCCCAGGCCCGGCGATTGCCGCAAAGTGATGGCCGAACACGATCCATTTGTTCGTCGGCTCGAAGTCATGCCCATTGCGAAGCCGCTCGGCCGGCGTCGCCCGATCCTCCCGCATCGTCAGAATCTTGGTCGCGATGAACTTGCCATAAAACCGGTAGGAAACCAGGTACACGCAAGCCGCCGCCACCACGATCCACATCGAGTTGATCGACTCCCCGCGATTCAACGCCACAGCCGCAAGGCAGCCCGCGCCGACCAGCGAAATCGTCACCCAAAGAAGGATTTGGCCAATAGACTTCATATTCATCAAAGCCTATCACAGCCAATAAATACGGGCCTGCCGCTAGAATCGTGGCAGCTTCGAGAGAACCGCGTAGGTGTTGCTTCCCCCGCGTTGATTCACGCTGTCGACAACCTTCCAATCCGAATCGAGGGCCCCTACATAGAGGGCCTGCCCCCGTTCCCGTCCCGCAAGAATCACATTCAGATTCCGCTTCGGAAATGCCAGCACCCGGTACTGCACGCTCTCCCCTTCAGCCTTCCAACGATCCGCCTCAGGCTGGCCCAGTTTTCTGACAACCGCGAAGTAATCGTCTTCCGGCCCCAAGCCCAGGCTTTCTTGCACGACTGTCTTATAGGACACGATTTCGCCAGAATTCACGCCCCTGAAATAACCGACAACCACAGCCACCAGCAGGATCGCCCCGCCCAGCGCCATCAGAATCAACCGCCCCACCTTCTTCTCGGAATCATCCAGCCGGATGCCGTTATTCATCATGTGCGACTGCAGCCCAGTCTTCTCGACTTCTACAGTCTCTTCCCGCACCTCGCCGGCCGGAACCCGTGGCATCTCAATCACGCGCTTTTGCACCGGCCACACCTGCCCCGCCTTATAGTCCAGTGCCCGATTCAGACCGACAATCATCACTGGCCGATCGGATGCCGACACATCCCCGAGGTAGCGCCTCGGAACCCAAACCTGCGTCCGATCGCTCTGATTCTCCACTAGAAATTCAGACCAGTTCGCATCTACCAATCGCCACAAATTCGTTTCGACGTTGCCAATCGATGGGTAAAAAGAGAATTCCCGATCCGCCAACTGATCGAGCGGCGGAGCGTATTTCGATTCCGGTTCTGGCATAGAGGGCTGCATCGGCGTCGTCTAAACCATATTGAGCGTTCGCATGTGCTCAAGCAACTCTTCTCGGCTCGCAACGATGTTTCGCTCCAAAACCTCAGCGTCGAAGGCCGCAAACAAACACAGTTTTGCCAGGGCGTATTGTTCGTTCCATCGCAATTCGCCACCCATCAACTCAGCGCACCCCGCCTGTCCATCTTCGCTCAATTCCACGCGCACCTCATAGCTGTTTCGACGGTCATGCGAAACCGAGAAAACATGGGCTCTTCCAGCCATCCCCTTGAAAATATATTGGTACACAACGCCGCTTGCCGACGAGTAGGTTTTCTCGCGCTGCGACAACGGTAAAGGCTTGAGCGTTTCTTCCTTTTTCGAGAGCCAGGAGAACATGAGACTGACTCCAGTCTAGTATGAGGGTAGTGCCAATTCTCATTTACCTGTGGCTCTTGGCCCAAGCTCCAACAACCCAACCGCCCGCACCCGAAGCTCCTCCGGTCTTCCAAAGCGCCAGCGGCCCCATCCTGTTGCCCAACCGGTGCTCTCAGGTGGATCTACCTGCCCTCGGCCTCACCTGCAGCGAAGCGGAGCCATGTCAAACGTTTCTTGAACTCTCAAGCGTGGAAACTCTTGGCACGGTGCTCGTCCTGGCGGGCAACATCCACACCACAGCCACAACACTGCAGTCCGTTGCTCTCGTCAGCGAAGACGGTGGATCAACCTGGCGCGAATCCCATCCCCGGATAAGGGGCAGCGCTCTTGAATCGATGCAGTTCATCGACTTCTCAACCGGCTGGCTCACTGGCCAGACATCGCTTGGCTTGCCTCGCGACCCCTTCGTGCTGCTCACCACGGACAGTGGCCGCACCTGGCGCAAGGTCGATTTGTTTGCCGAGACGCGTGTAGGCGTAATCGAGGATTTCGCCTTCCAGTCCGCCAAGCGTGGCTGGTTGCTCGTGGATAACAAGGGCAGCGGAGAGGCAGGCAAGTATGAGTTTTATGAAACCCAGTCCGGCGGATCTTCTTGGGAACTTCGTGAAATTTCGAGCCGCATCCCCAAAGCTGCCGCGCCTGGACAACGCCCACCCACAACGAATGCGAGGATTCGTGTCGATGAAAAAAAGGGATTGCTCCGCATCGACGTCCGCGCCGGAAATGGCTGGAGAGAAGTCAGCACCTTCAAGCTGAAGCTTGAGGACTGTAAGCCGGATCCAGAGCCGCCACCCGCTTAGGCCGCGCATCGAGACGGGTCGCGATCAGTTGCTTCTTGAGTTGCACACCCTTGGGCACTGCCGGGTTGCCGCCCGCTGCGATTACATCCTCATCGGTAACCTCAAGCGCAATCGGCAAGTACTTCTGCAGATAGTTCTTGATGCGGTCCTGCACGTTGCGTAAGGGTGACTTGGCAAGCAGTATGAAGATCTGCTCAGCCGGCGCATCCGCTAACGCTGCATAAACAAGCGAAGGCTTCACAAGCTTTGCCGATTTCAAAGTGTTCGACAACGCCTTTGCTTTCGCATCCAACCCCTTCCAGGCATCCACTTCACGCTTTGAAAACTTGCAGTTCTTGATGAAGGTCAGCTTGTCCTTCGGCGTCCATTTCTCGCTGATCGTATTCAGAAACAGGGAGAAGCGGTCTTCCTTGATTTGTGCTCCAAACGGAACCAACCCGCGGAACTTCATCAATTTTGCAAAGCCAGCCGCGTTTAATTTCGCTCCGCCAAAGCCCGGGAAGTAGAGATCCAGAAACCCTTCTTTTTGCAGAGTTTCGAGAATCGGCAGCGGATTAAACTCTTCGCCGATCTTCACGATCTCCCGCCGCAGCGCTTCGGCTGGGATTAGCTTTTCAACTTTCGCCTGCCGCGCGTTGTCATATTGGCGCTTCGTGCGCTCATCCAGTTGGAAGCCCAACCGCGCCTGTAGCGTCACAAGCTTCAACACTCGGGACGGGTCGTCCATCAGCGCATGGCTGGTCGCCGTTCGCAACTCGCGCAGGGCAAAATCAGAAAGTCCGTTGGTTGGGTCCAATAACAAGCCACGGGAACCCTTAGCGAGCGAAATTGCCAAGCAGTTGATGGTGAAATCACGCTCCCGCAAATCCTCGTGAATTGTCGCCGGCACCACTTTCGGCACGCCTCCCGGCTTGGCGAACTTTTCGATCCGCGCCATCGAGACTTCCGCGCGCACCCCATTCGGAAAAGCGATTTCGTAGCGCTTCCGCGTCTCGTCAGAGTTCAGAACTCGCACACCGGCATCTTTTTCAAGAGCTCTTACCAGCTTCAACGGCGAGCCTTCAAGTGTGAAATTCAGATCCCGCACAGGCAAGCCGGCCAACATATCTCGCAATGCGCCACCGGTCAGAAATACGTTGATTTGAAGCTTGGCCATCATCCGCTGGACTTCTGCGATCACGAAATTCTGTGCCTGGCTCAGATGGCTCTCGAGCATGAACATGTAGTCGCTCATTGTTTCTTGGCTTCCCTTGGGTGAAATTGGTCAACAATCCCACGCAGCCGTTCACGCTCCACATGGGTGTAAATCTGGGTTGTCGAAATGTCGGCATGCCCGAGCATCGCCTGAACACTTCTCAAGTCTGCCCCGCCCTCCAGCAGGTGCGTGGCAAACGAGTGGCGGATCATGTGCGGATGGATTGCGCCACCAACGGCCGCTTCCAGTTTCCGCAAAACCTTCCAATAACTCTTGCTATCCAACTTCGGGCCTCGGGAACTCACAAATAGATAGGGCGATGCTGTGCCCTTCAACAACTTTGCCCGGCCTTCGGCCAAATACATCTCCATTGCCTTTGCTGCTTCGCCGCCAACGGGCAACAATCGCTGGCGGTTTCCCTTGCCGGTCACTCTTAACCTCATGGCCAGGGGATTGTAGTCCGGCAGTTTGACTCCCACAAGCTCACTGACTCGCAAGCCAGAGCTGTAGCAGAGTTCGAACATTGCCCAATCGCGGAGCCCATGGGCCGTTTCTCGATCAAACGCCTCGACGGCCTTCGCAATTCGAGGTTTCGATAACGATTTTGGCAATCGCCGCCCGGGTTTTGGCGGCTTCAAAAACTCGGTTGGGTCCTGTTTTAGTTTGCCTTCCGCAACAAGAAACTTCAAAATCCCGCGCAGTGCAGAGAAGATCCTCGCGATACTACGCTCGCTCAATTTCCGACCTAGAATTACATCCTGAAAACGATTTAGGGTGGAAATTAGGCCAAAATCCTCCTCACGCGACTCCTCTAGCCATCGCGAGTAGACCTCAAAATCCCGCTCGTAGGCCGTAAGTGTCGCTGCGGAAAGACCTTTTTCGACTCTGCAGTAAGTCAAATACGACCTTACGGCAGCCGCGAAGGTTGCCTGGCCGAACATTGAGCCAATGATACAATACCGGGGTTTCTGTTTGAAACATTTTTGGCCTTTTTTGACTTGAAAGCCTTTGAGGAAGCAGGAATTTAAGACTTGACTGCCGGTTCGACGAAAAAAGCCATGGTTTACCGCTTCGAGCGAGAATTACTCGCTGGATTTGTCGATTCCGCCAACCCGTTCGAAGGGAATCAAGTGCAATTCTTGAACCGCGAAGGCGTGGTCCAATCGATACCGCTCGAGCAGGTTAAACTTATTTGTTTTGTTAGAGATTGGATTGATGGCCCGGCATGGCAACGCAATCAGTACGCCGTCCGACCGCGTCAACAGGGTCTTTGGGTCCGCCTCAAATTTCGCGACGGTGAATCACTCGAGGCAACCATGCCGAACAGCCTTGCCGCACTAGACCCGATCGCACTCACAATTTCACCGGCCGAGACGACACAAGGCGTCCAACGCGTACTGATTCCCCGTCAGGCACTGGAAACCTTTGAGGTATTGGGAGTTGTCGGCAGCCCCCTGAAAAAGGCGCAGTCGAAACCCCAAAACCAGCTCAGTATGTTCGACTAAGCTGCTGCACCGGCTGCATTGCCCGTGCATTGGGCAAGCCCATCAACCGGAACGTCCTTAGGTCTGACCAGGTGTTGCACACCGAATTCTGCACAAAAACGACCCGATCGAGAAGGAATTCTCGCGGGCCCTCGTACTCCAACCATTTGGCTTTTGCGGTTTCAAATCGCTCCCCAACCGTATCCACCTCAAAGTTCTGCGCCAGCGTAATGTGAGGGTGAAATGGGTAAGGCTCGTCAAACTCGAGCGCCCCTTGCGATAACGCCCCATGCATTTTCAACAGGTCGTTTTGACCAGACGTCAACTCCAGGTAAACCACTGAAGTTTTGGGGAAGATGCAAACATCTCCGATAGAAACTACAAACGGCTGGGTTATTTGAGCCAGGTGTTCGATTTGCGATTCAGCGTGATGGGAGGCAGCTTGGAGGGATCGAGGAGGAAGGAGAGATAAATGAGAGCGAGCGGTACACTGTGCAACCAGGTCTCGTCTCATCTGATCCAGAAAGCGACCGAGCTCGTCAGGGAGGTAGGTCACCAACGCATATTGATTTATCGGTTCAACGGGAACCGAACAACTGCCCATGTCCGGGAGTGTAGCGCAATTTTTACGCCTTCGCTTGGCACCGAAGCACTATGCGCTGACGCTGTCGGTAACGGCAGCATCGGGGCGGGGTGGTGGGACAAACCAGGCAGCTTCTTCCAAACCCACAAACTTGAAGATTCTCAGCGTGCCATCCGGCAGTTCGAGCAAGTCTCCAACGCGCAGCTCGTTCGGGGTTTCCCTGAGCTGGTTGAACAATGCGTAGGCGCTCAGCGCCTCCACTTCTCCAACCATTTCATAGTCTTTTTGCCGAACTGTGGCGAGCCCGGACGTATGCGGTGCCCAGCGAAACTGCGAGGAAACATACTCGCGGAGTTTGTGGATCTTGAAGCTAACCATCACGATTCAAGTTAGCATGGGTTTAGCCCTTCTGATGCGTCCCACTCACTGCACCGCCTGCGGCACCGCCCTCATGGAAGCCGCTATCGTCTACGAAATCATCGTTGACGAGGATCTCTTCCAGATCGACGATGTCCCCGGTCTCGTTTGCCGGGCTTGCGGCGAGCAATGGATCGATGAAGAAGTCCGCTCCAATATCGAACAAATGGTCGCTGAAAATCGAGGACCCGAGCCCAATGTCAACTGACTTGGCCGAATCCGTCGCACGCTGGTCGACTGAAGACGCACTCTTACCACTGACCGCTCTCGACGAAGGCAGTTTTTCAGGCCTCATGCCCCTGCCGGCGAGCGCCTTTGCCTCTTGCCGACTTCCTCAGGAATCGCGTGCAGGTTGGCTGCTCTTCGCCGGCTTTGGCACAAAAAGCCACGCCGTCTCTCAAGACCTCAAAACCCGCGAAGCCAGCTACTGGCATGCCATTTACCATCGCCTCGAACCGGACGCATGGAACGCGCAGTACTGGTTCCGCCAGGTCGGCCGGCACCCCATCGAGCAGCAGCTTCTCCAGCAATCGAGAGACGCTGGCTGGGATCCTGGACAAAACTGGGATCACTCGCGCTTCGTCGACTACATTGATGCGGCTCGTGCCTCAAGCCACGCGCAGCAACGCACCCTTGCGGCCCGCATCCAAACTCTCGAATGGCGTTTGCTCTTCGAATACTGCCAAAAGGATCTTTCGGAATGAAGCGTATCGCCCTCGCATTGCTCATCATCATCGTTATCGTCGGCGGCGCCGTTGCCTGGCGAATGAGCAATGAGTTGCCTCAAATCCCCGCTCACCGCATCGCAAAAGGCAGCTTCGTCGATCAGGTCACCACCAACGGACGCGTCGAACCCAGCGTCTGGTCCACGGCTCGCGCCGAGCGCGAAGGCCTCATCATCAGCCTTACAGCCACCAAAGGCCACGCGATTGCAAAAGGTGCCCCCATCGCTCTTCTGGACTCGCGCGAAGCTCAAGCCGACCTCGCCTCCGCAAACGCCCGCATCGAGGAGGCAAAAGCAATCATTCAGTCGCTGGAGTCTGGCGGCCGTAAGCGCGAAATCGTCGAAATCGAACAAGCGCTCAAACAGCGTGCCGCCGAGAAGTCACAGGCAGAAAAGGACCTCGCCATCGCCGAGCGCCTGCTGGCCAAGAACGCCGGCACCCGCGAGGAGGTTCGCCTTCTCAAAGACAAGCTTGAGTTGATGCAGCTTCAAATCGCAACACTTGAGGCTCGCCGCCCCACATTGGTTGCCTCAACCGATATTGCCTCTGCCCAGGCGCGTCTCCGCGAGGCCAGCGCCGCTGCAGATCTCGCCCGCCGCCGCATCGAACTGAGCACCATCCGTTCTCCCATCGAAGGCATCGTCTACCAGCTCGATCTTAAGCCCGGCGCATTTGTCACTCCGGGCACCCTGATCGCGAGCATCGGCCGGATCGACGACCTCAAAGTCACTGTCTACGTCGACGAACCCGAACTCGGCCGCATCCGTAAGGGCATGCCTGTGTCTATCACCTGGGACGCGCTCGAAGGGAATCGCTGGCAGGGAACGATTGAGTCGATCCCCACCCAGGTCGTTGCCCTCGGAGCCCGTCAGGTCGGCGAGATCGAATGCCGCATCGCCAATCCTGAAAGAACTTTGATTCCAGGCACAAACGTCAACGCCTTCATCGAAACACGGAAGCTCGAAAGCGTTCTGATCGCACCCAAGGAAGCGGTTCGCACCCTTAACGGTGCCTTGGGCGTCTACCTGATCGAGAACAACATCCTCACTTGGCGCAAAATTGAGACCGGCTTATCCAACGTCACCACTACGGTAATCCAGTCTGGATTGAAAGAAGGCGATCAGGTGGCACTCGGCCCCGAGGCCAATCTCAAGCCCGGGGCCAAGGTCGCCATTTCCAATTAGCGCAAGTCGAACAGCAACAGGTGGGCGTCGCTCGATGCTTGAAATGCAAGCGCAGCTTCGTCTTCCACCATCGCCCCGTCGCCTTCAGCCAGCGAAACTCCGTTCAAGTCCACGCTGCCACTAGCGACCTGTACATAAACGCCGCGTCCCGCTTCTACGGGGTACGTAACTTGCTTGCCCTCGGCAAGATCTACAACGAGAAACTTCGCCTCCGCATTCATCCCCAGCGATCCATCCCCGCCATCCTGCGATGCGATCAATTGGAACTGCCCCGCCCGGCCAGCCGGATCAAACGTCTTCTGGTCATACCCGGGCTGCACACCGCGCTTGTCCGACATGATCCAGGTCTGAAACAGGTGCACAGATTCCTCCGACGAAGGGTTGTATTCGCTGTGAAACAATCCTGCGCCAGCGCTCATCGCCTGCAATTCCCCAGGCTCGATCGTGCGGCGGTTACCCATCGTGTCGGCATGTTCCAGCTTGCCTGCGCGCACCCAGGTCAAGATTTCCATATCGCGATGCGGGTGCATCCCAAAACCCTTGCTCGGTGAAACTCAGTCCTCATTGATCACCCTCAAACCGCGAAAGTGCACATGCTTCGGATCGTAGTAATTCGCAAAGCTGAAACTGAACTTCGAATCCAGCCACCCGTGGTTTGCGTGTCCCCGATCTTCCGACTTCCGAACTTGAATCATTTTGTGTCTCTTTCCTTTACTTGATTAGTTAGATGTCGTTATAACAGAAAAGTTGCAGGCTGCTCTGTTGCGAAACTGATTCTTGAGAGAGTACGTCGCTAAACACATGAGTCATACAGGACTTGCGGCATTGATTGCCGCCTTCAGCCTTCTCGCCGGCCCGGCGCTGGCCCAACGAGGCTCCAACACATACATCGTTGTCTTGAAGGACCCGCCGCTGGCTGAATCCCTCGAATCGGGTAAGGATCTCACCCGAAACACTGCCCGGGCCGCTCGGGCTAGCCTTCGCGCCCGCCAAACTGTCTCGGCGAGCAGGATCTCCGACTTGGGCATACGTGTCTTTGACTCTACAGAAGTCCTCCTCAATGCCCTCTATGCGGAAGTGCCCCCAGAAAAGCTGGACGACCTCAAGGCCCTTCCCGAAGTCGCCTCCGTACAACGCATGATGCCGCTACGTCGCCGCATCAACAGGGCCCTCGACCTCACAGCAGTGCCCGGTGCCTGGAATCAGATTGGCGGTGGAGCCAATGCCGGCTCCGGCATCAAGATCGCCATCCTCGACACCGGCATCGATCAGAATCACCCTGCCTTTAAGGACTTCTCCGCCACTCCGCCCGCCGGATACCCGAAATGCCGCACCGACAACAACGACTGCTCGTTCACCAACAACAAGGTCATCGCCGCGCGCAGCTACGTCGATCTTCTGAATTTCGCCTTCGGCTCCGACGCGGTCAATACACGCCCCGATGACAATTCGCCACTCGATCGAATCGGCCACGGCACAGCCACCGCAATGGTCGCGGCCGGACAATCCCACGACTCTCCGATCGGCCGCATCTCAGGCGTCGCACCGCGCGCCTTCCTTGGCAACTATAAAGTCTTCGGCACCCGCGGCGTCAATGACACAACCTTCGCCAACGTCGTCATCAAGGCGATGGAAGAAGCGATTTCAGACGGCATGGACATCGCCTCTCTCAACCTGAGCCAACCCGCCGGCTTTGGCCCCCTCGATAACAACTGCGGCAGCAGCCGCAATCAACCCTGCGATGCCTTCGCCTCAGCCGTGCAGAACGCCGTCCGCCTCGGCCTGACAGTCACCGTATCGGCCGGCAACAGTGGCGATTCGGGGGCAAACTTCCCCTCGCTCAACACGGTGGAAAGCCCGGCAACTGCCCCGGCTGCCATCGCCGTAGGTGCATCCACTAACTCGCACATCTGGTACAACACACTCACCATTCTCGGCAATGGCGTACCGGCCGAGTTGCAAACCATCAACATGCGCTTGGGCCAGGGCCCTCAACTCGGCGGAGTTCTCGAAGCTCCGATCGTCGATGTAGGCCGCATCTCCTCAAGCCGTCTTGCCTGCGATCCGCTTCCGGACAATTCGCTGGCTGGCGCAATCGCTCTCATCGAGCGCGGAACCTGCCGCACGTCGCAGAAGGTAAACAACGCTCAGCGCGCCGGGGCCCTTGCCGTCGTGCTCTCAGGCTTTGAAGGCGCCGCTCTGTTCCAGCTTCAGAACCTCGACAACACCGGGATCCCAGCTGCCCTGATCGGCTTCAATGCAGGCAACTCGCTCCGCTCGTTCCTTTCCAATCAACAGCGCACCGCCCGCGTCAACCCGGCCTTCCGGGAAGTCAACGCACCATCCGACGAAATCGCCGACTTTTCCTCCCGTGGCCCCTCCATCGGCAACTTCGCATCCAAACCCGACATGGTCGCCGTCGGCACAGACCTTTACCTCGCAACCCAATCCACCGACCCCGGGGGAAATCTCTTCAGCCCCTCTGGTTATGGAGTCTTTGAAGGCACCAGCTTCTCAGCCCCCATGGTTGCGGGTGCGGCCGCTCTGATCAAACAAAAGAACCCCAGCTTCCGCCCAAATCAAATCAAGAGTGCACTGGTCAATAACGCCTCGACAAGCCTGGTGGAATTCGATAGCAATAACCGCTCTGTCCCGGCAGGAGTCACTTCGATGGGCGGCGGCAAGCTCGATGCCAATCGCGCACTTTTGGCCAATGTTTCGGCCGATCCCCCCAGCATCGGCTTTGGCGCTCTTCCGGCGTCCAGCTCCCTCACCGAGGGTTTGGTCATCACTAACAACGCCGCCTCCGGCACGCTCAACTTAAGCGTTCGCGTTGAACAGCGCACGCCTGCCTCAGGAATTACCATCACTGCAGTTCCCAACAACTTCACGCTGTTCGCGGGACGCGAGACCCAGGTCACACTTCGCCTCTCCGGCCCGCGCCCGGCTTCTGGCAAGTACGACGGATTTATCGTCATCAGCGGTGGGGCCACCGAGCTTCGCGTCCCCTACACCTTCTACTCCGGCCCAGCTGCGGCTTGGAACATGTACGCCCTCAGCGGGTCCTTTTTCGATGCCATCCCAGGCTACGAAGGCGGCATCCTGATGAAAATTGTCGACCAGTTTGGCATCCCTGTCCAAGGGGTAGCCGTTCGCGACCGCGTAGTTTCTGGCGGAGCCTCGATCAAGTTCGCCAATGAACGAACCGACGAATTTGGCATTGCCGAAGGCACCATCGTTGCCGGCTCCAACATCGGAGAACAGGTCGTCCGTTTTGAAGCTGGAAATCTCTTCGCCGATTTCGTCATGAACGTGATTCCCCGCCCGGCCATCGCAAATGGCGGGATTCGCGACGCCGCTTCTGGCGAGGCCTCTGCGGGCTTTACCGCCGGACAATACATTTCGATTTTTGGTGCAAACCTCAGTCCAAACCTGAAAGTCTTCTCCGGACGAGAACTCCCACTATCGCTCTCCCGCGTCAGCGTGAGCTTCGATAACCCCTCGCAAAGAATCTCCGCCGCCGGCCGGCTTCAGTTCGTAAGCGAAAACCAGATCAACGTCCAGATCCCATGGGAGTGCGCCGGCCTGGCCACCGTCCAAATGAAGGTCTCAATTGGTGAGTTCTCAAGTGCTGTGCAAACCATCAATCTGCGAGCCGCCAATCCTGCGCCGTTCGAATACTTCGAACCAGGCACCAATCGCCGCTACGTTGCCGCTCTCGATGGAAACTTCAGCTTGATCTCAGGATCCAATCCGGTCCGCCGCGGCCAGGTCGCCCAGCTCTACGTCAACGGCCTCGGGGCTGTCAATGCAACGCCGGGTAACGGCCAGGTCACCCCAGCCAACCCCCTGCCAAGCACCAACGCCACGCCGCAGGTCACCATCGGCGGCCGTGTCGCGCAACTGCTGTTCAGCGGCTTAGCCCCGGGCATTGTAGGCCTCTATCAGGTCAACGTGATAGTACCCAATGACGCTCCGACCGGTCCGGAAGTAGAACTTTCCATCATTCAAAGTGGCATCACCGCCCGAACCTCCCGCATCGCCGTTCAATAGACGGTTTAGAATGAAAGTCTGTAGAAATCGGGTGACATGATCGACATTAAGAAGAAGCTGTCTGACGAAATCGCTACTTTGGAGCACGAACTCCGCAGCGAACTCCCCAAGGAAATCCTGCGCGCTCGCGAACTCGGCGATCTCAGCGAAAACGCCGAGTATCACGCTGCCAAAGAACGCCAGGGTTACGTCAACGCTCGCATCGGACAACTTAAGATGCGTTTGCAGGTCATGTCCATGGTCGATCTCACCAAAATCCCCCACGACCGCATCGGCCTGGGTTCGGAAGTTGTTGTCTTCGACACGAAAAAGGAAGAGGAAATCACCTACAAACTCGTCACCAGCGAAGAGGCTGACGTCAACAAAGGTCTGATTTCAACCAGCTCCCCAATCGGCAAAGGCTTGTTGAATAAACAAGTTGGCGACGAAGTGAAGATTGTGATTCCCGGCGGCACCAAGGAATTCGAAATTTTGCGAGTCAAGACCATTCACGAACTCGCCGAATTGAGTTAACCTAAGCCAGACAGTAGAGACTTAAGTGGAATCAAAAGCAACATGGACGGGAGCGGTCGGGCGCACCTGCAACCTTCTCCTCGTCAAGATTGTCAATGGCCTGGCACTTTCGAAAATTCATCCGAACGTGCTCACCTTTATCGGTCTCGTCATCAACATCTATGCCGCACGACTGCTCGCGATCGGTGCCTTTTGGCAAGCGGGTCTTGTCATCATCGGTGCCGGCCTGTTCGACATGGTCGATGGTCGCGTAGCGCGGCAAACCGGCCAGGTCACCCGCTTTGGCGGCTTTTTCGATAGCGTCGTCGATCGATATTCCGACCTCGCGCTGCTCATTGGCCTGCTCGTCTACTACGGCAATCTCAACCGTCCGCTTTACGTCGTCCTTACCGCCATTGTCATGGTCGCCAGCGTCATGATCAGCTACACCAGGGCTCGCGCTGAAAACACGATCCCGCAATGCAAGGTCGGCTTTTTGGAGCGACCGGAGCGCGTAGTCCTTCTGATCATCGGAGCACTGTTCGACCGCATGGCCCCGGTTCTATGGATTGCAGCCATCCTTGGGAATCTCACCGTCGTGCATCGCATGATCTTCACTTATCAGGAAGCACAACGGCTTGAAGACGCCCAAACCCGCGTGCCCGCTTCCAATTCCAGCGTCGCCGTTGGCCTCTAGTCCTTCTCAGCAATCACAATCGCGGTAACGTGCGCCTTCGTATGACTAAATGACACGTGTACCCGCGACACTTCCCGGGCCGCCGCCAGCCGTGCCGCCTCGCCGTGTAATTCCAACCTCGGTGCTCCGCCTGGCTGCGCGATCAACTCAAAGTCCTGCCAGCGCAACCCGCCTTCCCAACTCGCTTGCAAAGCTTTAAACGCCGCTTCCTTCGCGGCAAAGCGCGCCGCAAATCGTTCCTTCGAATTCGCCTTACCCTGGCAGAACGCGATCTCTGTCGGCGTGAAGATCTTTTCTAGAAATCTCTCACCGAACTTTGCGATCGATTCCCCGATACGCTCTACTTCTTCGAGATCCACTCCGATACCCACAATCATTCGCCCCTCGCAATCGGCGCGAGCGGATAAGGCCCGCGCTCCTGTTCCAGCTTCATACCAGTCTCCAGCAACTGCGCCTCATGCCACGGCCTTCCTACCAGTTGAACCGACAGCGGCATCCCATTCTCGTCGAATCCCTGCGGCACTGCGAGCGCTGGCAAACCGAGCAGGTTCGCCAGAACCAGCGGCCGCATCGCTCTGACACCTGGAAACTCACCCAGCTTCCACGCCCCAAAGCCGGGATTCGGCAGGGCAAACACAGGATATTCCACCATCCACTCCAGACACCAGGTTCGCAATCGATCCCTCCGGGCAAAAATCGCCAACATCTCGCCTATACTCGGTTCCGGCGTTTCCAGATACTCCCGCGTCCTTTCCAGTGGCACCCCGATCGCATGAGCATTCACTCGCAGAAAGAAGAACTCCCAAACGGCAAAGATCTCGTCCCAGGGCAGCTCCTCAATCGGCGCCTCCCAAACGCGCAGTTCTCCCTTCATCTCCGGCACAGGCGCAGAAAAAGGATCGCGATCCGAATGCCCCGACACTACCTGATAAAGCAGGCTGACATCTTCGACAGTTCTCGCCATGGGACCGACCACGCCCAGCAATCCCCCCGGATGTCCGATCGCCGGCACATGCCCGGCCCCAGGCACACGTCCTGGCGTCGGCTTCAATCCACAAATTCCAGTCAATCCCGCGGGCAATCGAATGCTGCCTCCGCCGTCTGACCCCATACCGCCGGCCGACATACACGATGCAATCGCCGCAGCCTCACCGCCGCTCGACCCCCCCGCCGTCCGGCTGAAATCCCACGGGTTCCGGGTGATACCGAATTCTTCGCTCTCCGTCTCCCAGTTCATCAACATCGCTGGCACATTCGTTTGCCCAATCACCACTGCGCCCGCTTGGCGCAACCGCGCCACACACACGGCATCGAGCCCAATCGACGCTTTAATCGTGATCGGAATGCCAGCCAGTGGCCCTTCGCCTCCTTCCGGCTTCACAATCCGCGAAACAGCCCGCAACGTGTCGTTCCATTGATTCCGTTGCTTCAGGTGCGACTCAAGCAACTCCTCGGCGCTCAAGTCCCCCTGATCGAGTCGCCTCCGCATCTCCGCAATCGTCCAGCAACGTGGTTCTGTCAAACTTACAGGTTAGACTGAGTTCAGCGAATGGCTACACTGTCCTTTGCCGAAGCGCGTCAGCAGGTTCTCGATCGCGTTCAGGTCCCCACTTCAATTCCGCGCGAAACCGTCTGGCTCTCCGATGCCGCAGGCCGCGTCAATGCCACTGCGATCCATTCCGATCGCGATATGCCTCCCCTGCCGAGGAGCCTTCGCGATGGGTTCGCGCTCCGATCGATCGATCTTCCCGGTCCCCTTCAGGTCACTGGTGAAATCCGCGCTGGCCAACTGCCTACTCAGCCCATCCATCCCGGCACCACCATGGCAATCATGACCGGTGCAGTCATCCCCGAAGGCTGCGATCAAGTCGTCATGAAAGAGCACGTCTCCGCTAGCAATTCCACGCTCACTTCAGACCGTGCTGCTCTGTCCGGCGAGTGGATCAGCCCCGCAGGAAGCATGGCCCGCCAGGGCGATATCGTAATCCCCGCCGGCCGCCGCATCGATGCCTCGGCGATTGCCATGCTTGCGACGATCGGCCAGAGCCAGATTCAAGTCAACCGGCAACCCGTGGTCAGAATCCTCGCCACCGGGGATGAAGTCGTTGACATCGCAAGAAAACCCAACGAAACACAAGTCCGCAACTCCAACTCCTGGGCCTTGGCTACCGACGTTCGACGCTTTGGCGGCCGTCCCGAGATCCTTCCGATCGCGCCCGATCAGGAACAGATCACACGCGACCTGATCGCCTATGGCCTTGAGGCGGATCTGCTGCTCATTAGCGGCGGCGTCTCGGCCGGCGAATACGATTTTGTCGAGGTCGCTCTCGCGAACCTCGGTGCCAGCTTCTTCTTTGACCGCGTCACCATTCAACCCGGCCAACCTACTGTCTTCGGCCAGGCGAAAGGCACTTTCTTTTTCGGTCTCCCCGGCAATCCGCTTTCGACGATGGTGACCTTCCGCATCTTCGCTGAGGCAGCACTCAGCCGTCTCGCTGGAATCGAGACCCCTGATCTTCTCTTTCACACCGCAACCATCCAGCACTCCTACAAACACAAACCCGGACTCACGCGCTTCCTTCCAGGCCTCCTCTCAAATCACGGCCAGCACGTCGAAATTCTCCCTTGGCAAGGCTCGGGAGACATCCCAGCTCTCGTCCGCGCCAATTGTTTCGTTACTGTCGACGCCCGGAAAGAGGCGTGGCAAGCCGGCGATCCCATCCAGGTTCTCCTTCCATGAGCAAACTCAGCCATTACGACGACGCGGGTAGCGCCCGCATGGTCGACATATCCGACAAACCGGTTACCGCACGCGTAGCCAAAGCCCACGCGTTTGTCCACATGTCGCCCGAGGTTCTCGCGGCTCTGCCATCCAACCCCAAAGGCGACCCGCTTGAAGTCGCTCGCATCGCCGCAATTCAGGCAGCAAAGCGCACTTCCGATCTCATCCCCATGTGCCACCCGATTCCAATTTCAAAAGTCGATATAGATTTTGGAATCGAAGCTGGTGGAATTCGCGTCACTAGCACTGTGGCCTGCTCTGCAGGCACAGGTGTCGAAATGGAAGCTATGACGGCCGCCTCCATCGCGGCCTTGACCATCTACGATATGACGAAAGCCTTGGACAAAGGCATCCAGATCACCGACATCCATCTCCTTTTCAAAAGTGGCGGAAAAAGCGGTGACTACCAAAGAGATTCTTCATGAACACACTGTTCGCTACTTCACTTTTCATGGCTTCTGCGCTGCTTGCGCAAGAAACCGACGCAGTCATCCGCGTCACGACTCGCAACGTCATCGCCCCCACCTCAGTCAAAGATCGCGACGGTAATTTTGTCAACGGCCTCGACGTCAAGGATTTCATAGTCCGCGACAACAGCAAGCTCCAGGACATCAAGATCGACCAGGCTTATGTGCCTGTCTCGGTCGTGTTTGTCATCCAGCGCAGCGCCTCTACCGAACAAGTCCTTCCCACGGTACAAAAGGTTGGCTCGATGATCGAGCCGCTCATCATCGGTGACCGCGGAGAAGCCGCTATTGTCTCGTTCGACCACCGCGTGGAAACGATTCAGGATTTCACCAACGACACCGACAAGTTCAAAAAGGCGCTGACCACTCTGCGGCCCGGCTCGCAATCTCGCGCCATGTCCGACGCCGTTCTACATGCCGCGCGCATGCTGAAGCGCCGCACTCCCGACCATCGTCGCGTCATCGTTCTCATCAGTGAAACGCAGGAAAGCGGCAGCGTCGCTCGCGTCAAAGATGCCCTTCTCGAAGTCGAGCTGAACAACATCCTGATCTATTCGATCAACATGTCCCGCCTCATGAACAAACTCATGGCCAAGCCGGACTACCCTCGCCCCAACCCCATTCCGCCCAGTGCACGCGCGATGCCAGCGGGGATGGCGAATACCCCCACTACACAGCAACAGATGAGTGCTCTCGGGGGCACCATGGGCAACGTGATGCCTGTCTTCAAGGAGCTGTTCACCGCCGCCAAAGCCATCTTCATCAGCAATCCTCAAGAGGTGTACACGAAGTATACGGGCGGCAGCGAGTACTCCTTCCTGAACCTGCGCGGTTTTGAAGAAGCGGTGCAAAAGCTGAGCGACGAACTCCAGCACCAATACATCATCAGCTACAGCCCCAGCAAAGCGGTGTCACTTGACGGCGGCTGGCACACCATCGAGGTCGAAGTTCGCCGCTCTGGCGCTGAAGTCAAAACCAGAACCGGCTACTGGCTCGCGGCAACTCCCAACTAGTCCCGTTACCATAGTGAGCATGCGCACCCTGCTCGCTGCCATCTGGATGACCTGCGTCGCCTTGGCGCAAGATTCCGTGGTGGATCTCTCCATCCTGCACTTCAATGATTTTCACTCCAGGCTTTCCCCCTCGTCCCAGGGAATCGGCGGTGCCGCATATCTGGCTACGGCCATCAAACGGGAGCGAGCAAACTGCCCGCGCTGCTTACTGCTAAACGCGGGCGACAACGCTCAGGGCTCGCCGGTCAGCACCATCTTTCGCGGTCTACCCGTTTTTGAAGTTCTGCGGCCCCTCAACACCGACGCCTTCGTTCTCGGCAACCACGAATTCGACTACGGCTACGAACGCATCAACGACTTCCTCGCCACGGCAGGGCACCCTGTTTTGGCCGCCAACTTCCTCACCGGCGAAGGCCGCCTGTTCACCGAAGCCGGCAGCGTCATCATTGAGCGCGACGGCCTCCGCATTGGCATCGTCGGCGTTCTCATGGAAGATCTCGTCCCAGGCCTCACTACACCCACCAAGTTCGGCCCCAACAAGATGCTTCCTGCTCTCGAAACCCTGCGCAACGAAGCCGCAAAGCTCAAGGGCAAGACCGATATTCTGATCGCCCTCGTGCATCTCTTCAGAGACCCCTGCGACCAAATCGTCTCGGAGATTCCGGATTACGCCATCACCATCTCCGGCCACGACCACGTCGGCAAAGAAACCATGTTCCGCGCGGAAGACCGCATCGGCGTCCGCCTGCGGAGCTACGGGGCTGAACTAGGCCGCCTCGATCTTCGCTACGACAAATCCACGCGCAAGATCGTAAGTTCGAATTGGAAGCGCATTCCCATCACCACAGCCGCCTTCGAGCCCGATCCTCAGGTCGCAGCGCTGGTCGAAAAGTGGGAAAGCAAAGTCCGCGCCGTCGTCGATACCCCAATCGGCACTGCCCAATCCGCGCGCGACCGCGCCAAAACCAAAACCTGGATCGAATCGGTCATGCGTCAGAAAACCAACGCCCAATTTGTCTTCATGAACTCGGGCGGCGTTCGCGACAATCTACCGCAAGGCCAGATCCTCGCGCGCCATGTCTGGAATATCATGCCGTTCGACAACACACTCGTCCTCGGCCGGGTCAAAGGAAAGCTCATCCCGGATTTCATTCGCGGCGAGGCCATCCTCGACCCGGAGCAACTCTATACAGTAGCCACAATCGACTTTCTCGTCGAAGGCTGGCGCAACGCCAAAGAAGAAGCCGTCCGGGCTTTCGGTCGTGCCATGCCTCTGGATGGTCCAATGCTTCGCGACGTGCTGATCGACTCGATCAAAGCGAATCCAAACCTGGACTAACCATCTGCTCCCACTTTCTCGCCGCTACCCCTGGAACGCTCAGCCGAACCGCATCGCCATGGCGGCCAAACCCGCTATCGATCTCTCAATCTCCAACCCAACTCAGGCCGGCATCTCGCTACCTGATCCCTTCTCGATCGCTTCTGTTGAGAACCACCGCTACACTCCCCAGGCCAGCGGCGCACTCCCGGCCCGCACCGCCATCGCCCAATACTATGCGGAAGAGTTTCAAAGCCAGCTTTCCCCCGATCGCATTCTTCTCACTGCCAGTTCTAGTGAAGCCTACAGTTACTGCTTCAAGCTGATCGCCAATCCCGGCGACACCATCCTCATCCCGCAACCTTCTTATCCGCTCTTACAATTCCTGATCGAAGCCGAAGGCCTGGTGGCAAAACCCTATCCCCTCCACGAAGTGCTCGGCGAGTGGATTCTCGATCGCGAAGCATTGCTTCATCACCTCACGCCGGATACCGCAGCAATCGTACTTGTCCATCCAAACAATCCCACTGGCCATTTCCTCACAGAGGCGGATCTGGCTTGGCTGCGGGAGATCTCGCAAAACCGTTGCTGGCTGATCTCAGATGAAGTCTTCGCCGACTACCGATTCGACGGACACAAGGCCAATTCCCTCGCCACACTCAACGCCCACAACGCATTCACCCTCAGTGGCCTGTCCAAAATTTGTGCACTCCCCCAAATGAAACTCGGCTGGATCGTACTACCAGAGGACCCGCAAATCCGGCGACACATGGAACTCATCGCAGACACTTACCTTTCGGTCTCCTCCCCCATCCAGTCCGCGGCCGCATCCTGGCTTGCTGCTCGCAAGTCGTTTCAACAACCCATAAGCGATCGCATTCAACAAAACCTCAGCACCCTCGGGCAGTCTCTCGCAAACACCCCTTGGCAGCTCATGCCAATTCAAGCTGGCTGGGCTGTCATACTCCGTGGTCCAACCCACCTTGAAGAAGAGGCACTCGTCTTATCGCTTCTCGAACGAGGATTCTCGGTTCACCCGGGCTTTTATTACGACCTTCCCTTCGAGCCATGCCTGGTCTTGAGTCTTCTCACTCCACCAGAAAATCTCGCCCAGGGCGTCGCCGCTATCCTCGCTTCTTGAAGATCAGAATGTGCTGCCAGGGCAGGTCTTCCATCACCGTGTCCAGCACAAATCCCTCGGCCTCGACCTCGATCTTGGCTTCTTTCACACTCATCTTGTGCTCGGGCCGGATCGGCACATAAGGATCTTCCTTGCGATACTCGAGCAAAATCAGCCGACCGTTCTCCTTCAGCGCTGCCTTCAATTTCTGCAGCATTTCCTGAGGGTGGGAAAACTCATGATACACGTCCACCATCAAGATCACGTCGCAGCTATTCTCTGGCAGTTTCGGATCCTGCTCGGTACCCAGAACTGGTTCGACATTTGCAACCTTCTTGCGCCGCAATTGCCGCTTTAGAATCGCCAACATTTCGGGCTGGATATCGTTGGCGAATACCTTGCCCGAAGGCCCGACTTTTTCAGCAATTCGAGTCGCGTAATATCCACTGCCCGCCCCCACATCGGCAACCACCATTCCCTTTTCAAACTTCAACAATTCGATCGCTCGCGTCGGGTTTTCTTCGATCTCGCGTTCGTTCCGCTCCAGCCAATCCGCCCCAGCTGCCCCCATTACGTCGGCGATTCTCCGGCCCGATTTTGGATGCTTACCCTGTGCATGAGCCATACCGCCAGCCAGGGCCAAAAGTACAACAAACGACAGCATCCCAGAAATGTGGGATTGCCAACGCCCCCCAAGATGAATTACTCTCATACCGAGTAAGATGACACAAGATCAGCAGTTGTTCCATTCTCGAAGAGGCTTTTTGTTGGCCTCAGCCGGTCTCACCCTCGCCAGTTGCGCAAAAGACGGGGCTGAAACGGATGCCGCCATCAAAATGGAAGCAAAAACCTTCAAGATGGGTGAAAGAGCTGTGGTCGGCCTGCTCACATATAACGTCCTCGAAGCAAGTTACGTGAGCCAACTCGGCGATGCTGGCCAGTCCAAGATCCCCCAGGATCGCTATCTCGTGATCAGGCTGGCGATCACCAACGGCGGACCCAAGGAAATGGAACTTCCCCTCTTTCGGCTCGCCGACGCCTCCGGCACAGAATTCGGTGAAGTACAGGACGCGATCTTCCTGAAGGGCTGGCTGGGCATAGTCCGAAAAATTGGGCCCACACAAACAGAAGAAGGCCGCATTCTCTTCGACGTCAAACCAAAGGTTTACAAGCTCATCGTCACAGACGGTGGCGAGACTGGCAAAGAACAGATGGGCTTTGTCGACATCCCCATTGATTTCGATACCGCAGAGCCGGTGCCCACCGGTGGTCAGATCGCACCCAAGCCGTAAAAACTCACCCAGTTGTCTCCCTGCTTGAGCTGCCGCTGAAGCTCAAGTCGCCCATACTTCGTGCCCAGTTTCAGCCGTTTACTATGCTGCACGAGCACCAGCTCGGCCTCAGATTTGCCCAGCCATTCCAGGCAGTTTTCGAAGTCGGTTACGGCATCGTAAGGCGGATCAACAAACACGATACCTTCCCACCCCCGTTGTTCGATCACAGATCCAACAGATTTGGCAATCACCTCAGCACGAGCACCAACCTTAAGGGCCGAGAGATTCTCGCGCAGTGCCTCAAGGGCAGTCTTGTCCCGTTCGACAAACGTGCAACGCTTCGCCCTTCGACTCAAGGCCTCGATCCCAACAGCGCCCGAGCCGCAGTAAAGGTCTGAAAACGCTACGCCCTGGATTCTAGGGGTCAGGATGCTGAATAACGACTCCCTAAGCCGGTCCGGGGTCGGTCGCGTCGTATCACCCTTGGGTGCAATCAACTTCCGCCTGCCAAATTCGCCTGCAATGACTCTCATCGATTTCTTATCCTACCTGCACCAGCCCGTAACGGCGCTGCCATCGCTCTTCCAAATACTTCTCAGCTTGTGCCATCTGCGGAGTTCCCGCCTGGCCTTCGATAAAGCTCTTGGCCTCACCGCGCGCCATTTCGAGAATCTCCCGGTCTTTCAGAATATGAGCGAACCGCAATTGCGGCAACCCGGATTGTTTGGTCCCGAAAAACTCGCCGGGCCCTCGAATCTCAAGGTCCGCTTCGGACAACCGAAATCCATCAGAGCTTTCCACCATGGCCCGAATCCGTTGCTCGCTCACTTCATTCAGTTTTGCGCTCACCAGCAAGCAATAACTTGCGTGCGCACCACGCCCTACACGACCTCGAAGCTGATGCAATTGCGACAGACCGAATTTCTCGGCATTTTCGATAACCATCACCGCCGCATTCGGCACATCGAGCCCTACTTCGACAACCGTCGTTGAAACCAGCACATCCAGCTCATGCGCCTTAAACTTCTCCATCACAGCTTCCTTTTCGCTCGCTGGCAACTGCCCATGCATCAAACCAACCCGAAACTCCGGAAAGTGCTTTTCTTGATGCAGCTCAAACATCTTCTGCGCGCTCTTTAAATCAGGCGAATGCTCCGAATCGTCCACCAACGGATAGATGATGTACGCTTGGCGCCCCTGATTAAGTTCACTCCGCACCAGTTCCCACACCGTCTTGCTCGCGCCAGCCCCAAAGTGCTTCGTCAAAATCGGCTTACGCCCCGGCGGCATCTCATCGATGACGCTCACATCCAAATCCCCATAGATCGTTAAGGCCAGCGTCCGCGGAATGGGAGTTGCCGTCATCACTAGAACATCCGGCCGCAGACCCTTCTGGCGCAGAAACAGCCTCTGCAGCACTCCAAATCGATGCTGCTCATCGATGATTGCAAGGCCCAACCGATCAAACTCAACGTCCTTCTCGAGCAAAGCATGCGTCCCCACCACCAACTTCACCAGTCCTTCGGCGACCAACTTCTTGATCTGCGCCTTTTCACGTGCTGTCTGCGAGCCCACGATCAAGGCCACTGGATATCCCAATCTCTTGAAAAATTTCTGTAGTGACAAATAATGCTGAGTAGCCAGCAACTCAGTCGGTGCCAGCATGGCCACCTGAAAGCCATTCTCGATCGCGATCACGGCTGCCTCGGCCGCCACCAGCGTCTTGCCGCTACCAACATCCCCCTGCAAAAGTCGGTTCATGGGATGTGGCGCAGCCATGTCGAGCGCAATCTCTTTGAGCGCCCGCTTCTGCGCAGCCGTCGGTTTGAACGGCAGCATCTGCTTGATCTTTTCGCGAATCGGTTCGGTCAGTTGAAAGGCAATCCCATCGGCCCGCTTCACCTCCCGTTGCTTGCGCAACAATCCGAACTCCAGCCAGAAAAACTCCTCGAAGATCAATCTCCAATGGGCTGGAGACCTCCGGTTGTTCAATGCATCGATGTCGATGTCCACCGGTGGTTCATGCACTTCTTCAATTGCCTTGGCCATCTTCGGCAACCGAAAGCGTCGCACGAGATCAGTCGGCAGCGCTTCTTCAAGTTCTCCCGCCGCTTGCATCGCTCGTTGCAACAAGCGCCGAATCTGCTTGGTGGTCACCTTGCCGATCGCTTCGTATACCGGCACAATTCGGCCCATTTGCAGCGCCGCTTCAGGATCTCCCTCCTCCGGCAGCACTTCAAACTCGGGATGCGCAAGAAAAACCCTGGCCGCTTGAAAGTCATACTCGGCCTTTCCGAATAGCGCTAGACGCAATCCGGGCACAACCTCGCTGGCCAGGTATTTTGCGTTGTACCAGCGCGCTACCAGGCGCCCACCCTGGTCATCCTGCAACTCCGCCTCGAACAACACTCCGGCACCCTTGCGCCACGGCCTCGTTCGAGTCGATGCCACCATCGCCAACACTGCACCACTCTGTCCATCCCGAAACTCCCGCATCGGCAGAAATCGGCTGCGGTCCTCGTACCGGAATGGCGGATAAAAAAGCAAATCCTCTACGGTTTCGAGTCCCTTGGCACTGAACTTCTCAGCCAGCGCCGGCCCAACACCCTTCAGAAACTGCAATGGTTCAGAAAGTCGAATCAAAGCCGTAGTGTACAATGCCCGCAATGCGTTTCATCTTGAATCTTCTGTTTTTCTTCGCCATCTCCGCGTTTGCCGCCGACATCCGTATTGGCATCATTGGCACCGACACTTCTCACGTCATTGCCTTTTCGAAAATCCTCAACGACCCCAAGCACCCAGACCACATCCCTGGAGCCCGCATCGTTGCAGCCTACAAGGGCGGCAGCAAGGACATCGAGTCCAGCGCCAACCGGGTTGAGAAATACGCCGAAGAATTAGCCCGCGACCATAAGGTGGAAATTGTCCCCGATATCGCCACTCTGCTTGCCAAAGTTGACGCAGTATTGCTCGAAAGCGTGGACGGCAGACCGCATCTCGAGCAGGCCAAGCCAGTCATCGCCGCTGGCAAACCACTCTTCATCGACAAGCCCCTTGCCGCAACTCTTGAGGATGCGGTTGAGATCTCCCGCCTCGCCAAGGCCAAGGGGGTCAAGTGGTTCTCTTCCTCCAGCCTGCGCTGGGCCAAGAGCCTGATGCCAATGGTTCAGCCTGGAATCAAGGGTGGCGTAGTCTGGGGCCCAGGTCCGCTCGAAGAACACCACTACCTGGAACTCGGCTGGTACGCCATCCACGCCTCAGACATGTTGTTCACCCTAATGGGAAAAGGCTGTGAAACCGTAACGCGAACCTACTCCCCCGATCAGGACGAAATCACCTGCCGTTGGTCGGATGGCCGCATTGGAACGGTCCGCGCCCTCCGTCCTTATGCCGACTTCGGGGCTGTCGTCTTCACGAAAGACAACAAGATCATGCAATCGCCGGCCAAGTTCGAATACTCCTACGTGCCGCTGGTGAAAGAATTTGTGCAATTCTTCCAGACGGGCAAGGTTCCGGTCGACCCGGAGGAAACACTCGAGATCTTCGCTTTTCTCGATGCAGCGCAAAAGAGCCGCGAGCAGGGTGGAAAGCCAGTTAGGCTGCGCAAACTGCCTAACTAGGCAACTCCGCCAGCCTGCTCAAAAGCATAAGCCAGTCGGAACATCGTGCTCTCTTTGAAGTGCCCGCTAAAGATCTGCATGCCAACTGGCAGGCCAGCCGCGGTCTTGCCGCAAGGTACGCTCATACACGGGATACCGGCCAAGTCTCCGGTGATCGTGTAAATGTCCGACAAGTACATCTGCATCGGGTCGGCCATCTTTTCGCCGATCTTGAACGCCGGGAACGGGCTCACGGGAGCGATTAACGCATCGACGTCGGCCAGCGCATTGGAGAAGTCTCCAGCGATCAGCGTGCGCACCTTCTGCGCCTTGAGATAGAACGCGTCGTAGTATCCATGGCTCAGCACATACGTTCCGAGCATGATGCGGCGCTTACATTCCATTCCAAAAAACTCGCCACGCGTCCGGCTGTACATCTCGTTCAGCCCTGCCGCTTCGGCTCGTGCCGTGTAACGCACTCCGTCGTATCGCGCCAGATTCGAGCTCGCCTCGGCCGTACAAATGATGTAGTAGCAGCTGATCGCATAGGCCGTATGCGGAAGGCTGACTTCTTTCACCTCGCAGCCCAACTTCTTCAGCACTTCAAGACCCGCATAGATCTTGTCTCCGGTCTCAGCTTCGAGCCCATCGAAGTATTCCTTCGGGATTCCAATCTTCATCCCGGCAACCGGCTTGCGCATCTCGGCCTGGTAATCATCCACTGGGGCGAATGCGCTCGTGGCATCCAATTCATCGCGCCCCGCAATCGCCTCTAGCACCAGCGCAGCATCAGAGACGTTCCGCGCAAAGGGCCCCACGTGATCGAGACTGCTGGCAAACGCCACAAGGCCATAACGGCTCACGCGACCGTAGGTCGGCGTTACGCCTACGACTCCACAAAAAGAGGCCGGCTGCCGAATCGATCCGCCGGTGTCCGAGCCCAGGGAAGCAACAGCCGTGCCCTGCGCCACCACAGCAGCGGATCCGCCGCTGGAACCGCCAGGCACGCGATCCAATGCCACCGGGTTGCGAACGGGCCCAAACGCCGAGTTCTCATTCGATGACCCCATCGCGAACTCATCGCAATTCGCTTTACCTACGATCAACGCCCCAGAGGCTTTCAGTCGCTCTACAGCTGTGGCGTCATAGGCCGGAACGTAATTCTCAAGCAAGCGCGAGGCACACGTCGTCTTGACCCCTTTGGTCGACAACACATCCTTCACTGCAATCGGCACTCCGCCTAGCAGCCCGGGATCTTCCCCGTGCGCCAGCTTCGCATCCACCTGTTTTGCTGCTTCCTCGGCCAGTTCCGGGCTAAAGCTCAAATAGGCATTCGTCTTGGGATTCTCTGCCTCGGCAAATTGCATGGCCGCCCGCGCCAACTCCACCGCGCTGAATTTCTTCTCCTTCAGCCCTTGTTTGACTTCCCCAATCGTCAATGTCGAAAGATTTTCCATGTTCCGCAATCCCCTTACCGCTCAATCACACGCGGCACCTTGAAGTGCCCCGCCCCGCTCAATGCCGAATTTCGCAGCGCATCTTCAGTCCCGAGCAAAGTCTTCTCCCGTACCGCATCCTCACGCAGCGACGCCGTTGCCGGCGCGGCAAACAATACCTGCGTCATCGGCTCTACCGCGCTTGTGTCCAGACTCGAGAGTTGCTCCATATGCGTGAGCACCTCACCCATGTCATGAGCCATCCGCTCCACTTCTGCTTCGGTCAGGTCCAGGTTGGCCAGCTTGGCCACCTTCCTCACTTCCTCTTTGCTAAATTGCATCTTTCAAAATCTTCGCACGGCGCTTCGATTTTAAGTACATCCGCCTCAATCCTGGGTCCGCAATGCGATCCGCTTCCGCATCCACGCTGCGCAGCTGAAACTCGACCTGTCCGGCCACTTGAGGCTGAATCCTGGGAATCGCGATCCGATACTCGATTTGCCGCGCCACCACCCGCCCCAACAGCTTTTCGATCTTTCCCAAAATCTGCCGTTCGAGCGCATGCATCTGGCTCTGCCACACCCGATCATCCACTTCCACTACAATTCGGTCGCGAACCAACTCACGGAACCGTGCATTTTTCTCGATCCGCTCCCCAACAGCGGCGCGCCATGCCGCACGCGCGAGTTCTTCGTCTCCCACCAGTTCGTTCTTAAGCTTCCCCACCAGCCGCAGTGCCTTGTCCATGCCGTTCAGCTTTGAATTGTACCAAGCCCCCACCCCGCTAAACTCATTTTTGTGCCCGCACTTATTCCTGGTCTTAACCTCGTTCTCGCCAGTCAATCGCCGCGTCGTAGAGAACTGCTTTCCCTCGCTGGTTTTACCTTCACCATCCAACCGGCTTCGATTCCAGAAGTTCCCTCACCCGATGAATCCCCGTCGGCCTATGTTGCCCGCCTGGCCACCGAAAAGGCCCATGCGCTCAATCCTGCCCCAAACCAGGTCATCCTCGCGGCGGATACGACAGTAGCCCTGGACTCCGGATTGCTGCTCGAAAAGCCAGCCAACCAGCAAGAAGCCTTCGCCATGCTCAAGGCACTCTCCGGTCGTTCTCACAGCGTGTTCACCGCGATCTGCCTGCTACACAACAAACACCACACCACTCACGTGGAACACACCAGCGTTTGGTTTGCTCCCCTGTCAGAATCCGAGATTGTCGAGTACATCGCGACAGGCGAGCCCTACGACAAGGCAGGAGGATATGGCGTCCAGGGCCAGGCCTCTAAATTCATCCCCCGCATCGAAGGCTGCTTCTTCAATGTCATGGGCTTGCCTATCCACCAGGTCTACCGGCTTTTCAGCGAAGGGGGTCTACTGGCTAAGGCCGAAACTCCTTCGCCCGCTTCCTGAGCCACGTCACGAACTCCTTCGGCACAGCCATCGTCGACAACCTCGATTGCCGCACTAGAGCAAACTCACCAAACAATCCCGTCTCTTTAATCTCCGTCAAAGTTACGGGGGTCTTAAGCCTGCCCCCAAACCGATAGCGGAACACACTCATCTTCGGATCCGTTGCATCCACCCACACGTTACCCTTGACGTAACCCCACCCGACAATCGCAGCCTCTCCCTGAGAGTGGTAGCAAATCACGCAATCGCCATCTTCCATTGCACGGATCGCCATCTGTGCTTGCGCATTTTTCACCCCGGTCCAATCGGTCTCACCGTCTTTCTCAAGATCAGAAACCGAATACTCCACAGGATCGGATTTCGCCAAAAAGTACTTCATGAATTACCCCTTAGAACCCAAGATTCGCTGATAGTCCCATAAGATTGACTCCTCAGTACTACAGTTCTACCATTTTGCGTAGTGTAAAATCGGGTAGAAGTAGTGAGACATACGTCCACCCGTGGAGGATGACGTGAATCGCTTTCGATACCAGGCATTGCTATGCTCTGTCTTGCTTTCGGGCACCTTGTTAGTTGCCCAAACCCCACCCCAAAAAGACACCAAGCCCCCGGCGGAAGAACCCAAGCCAGAGGTGACTGTCGCCTCTCCTGGTGCAGCGGTCGACCCGAATTCTTACAAAATCGGCGCGGAAGACATTCTTGCAATTCGGGTTTGGCGTGAGCCAGATCTTTCTGGCTTGGTCTCGGTGCGTCCGGACGGAAAGATCAACCTCCTCCTGGTTGGCGAAATTGACGCGACCGACACCACGCCCGTGGAACTCGAGGCCCGAATCACCAAAGCTTATGAGAAGGTCCTGAAGAACCCGATTGTTTCGCTCCAGGTACAAAGGGTCGAAAGCAAAAGATCTCCCGCTCCGCGATTTTGATGGACAGCTCCCTGGGACATTTCATAGAGAAAATGTTCGAAAGGAGATGTTCGATGTCGAGAGAAAACAAACACGATTCCGGGGCTGCGGAAGGAGCCCGGAGG
>VFZU01000039.1 GCA_016870995.1 Acidobacteriota bacterium | reverse complement strand
CAACTCAAGCTCGTCGCGATTTTTCTGTTGAATTCAAAATTGCTGCGTGATTCAATGGCAATAATTCACTCCCAACGCGCTGTCCACCACGTCCGGAGCGGAACAATCTTTGCGTTCACGGACCGCGCGGGGTTGAACCGGCGGATTTTCGATACGTTGAACCGTACTTCGGATCGCGGGCTGTATGTCAATCAGAACAACAATTTTGAGTTTTCACGATTGTCGAGAGGAACGGCAACGCTTGCCAATGGGCAGTACGTGCACATGGTAATGACAATTGCAAACAATGGTGCCCGGCTTTACATCAATGGCAACCTTGACATCAACCTCGGCACCAACTCGATGAATCTAACGACGCCCGACCGCGTCGTACATTTCTTCCTCGACAATTTGGAGGATACAAGCCAGACGGACTTTGCCACGGCCCGAATCGCGCTGTTGCGGATGTACACAAATGCACTGTCGGATGCGGAGGTGCGGCAGATCGCGGCGAATCCGTTTAACAGTTCGGTGGGAATTGGACCGCCGTCATTTCTCACTTCGGGTGTGCGCAACGGGGCCACATTCTCCGAGAGCCAGCCCATCGCGCCGGGAGCGTTCTTTTCGATTTTGGGCTCGTCGCTGAGCGAGGCTACGAGCGATTGGTCGGGACGGTTTGATGGATCGAACGCGCCGACTACATTGAACGGAACGAGGGTGTTGATTAATGACCGCCCGGCTTTTATTTCGTTTACTTCGCCCGGTCAGCTCATTGCGATTGCTCCAGATACGATTGCTCCGGGGAATGTGACGATTGTGGTGGAGAAGAGTGGGGTGCGCAGCCCGGCGGTGACCGCGCAGGCGAGAGCGCTGAACCCTTCGTTCTTCACTTACGATCAACGGAACCGGCGATTTGTCGCCACCCTTTCAGCCGACAATACGGCTTACATTGCGCCGGCTGACTTGTTCGGAGTATCGACCGTGAATGGTTTGGCTGTGCGTCCGACAAGGCCCGGAGAGTTTGTCATCGCCTACGGAATGGGCATGGGGGCGACGACGCCGAACGTGCCGGCGGGGATGATTCCGCCATTTCGTGAAGGAGGACATCCTGTATCGGGGACGGTTTCTTTGCGATTTGGAACCCAGACAATTCGCCCGATCTATGTCGGATTGTCGGGATTTGTCGGTGTGTATCTGGTTGGCTTCGAAGTGCCAACATTGCCACCGGGCGATTACGAGTTGCAGATCACCATCAACGGAGTGTCTTCGCCGACGGGCGTTGTAATTCCAGTGGCGGCAAGGTAGAGATGCCGCAATACTTTTTGGGAGTGGATGGAGGCCAGTCTTCGACAACCGCCATCATCGGAGATGAGAAGGGGAATGTGATTGGGATTGGACGAGGTGGACCTTGCAATCACATCAAGACAGGCGATGGTCGGGCGAAGTTTGAGAATGCGATTCGGGGCGCATTGCCACAAGCGGGATTGCACTATCGGGCGGCTTGCCTGGGCTTCAGCGGCGGGCCAAAGGACAAAGAGGATCTGGTTCGGCAGCTGATTCGCGCCGATGAATACAACGTGACGAACGACGGCCTGATCGCGTTGACCGGGGCGACGGGCGGAGCACCAGGAATCATCGTTGTGGCGGGAACAGGTTCGATTGCCTTTGGCCGTAATGCGAGAGGTGAGACAGGGCGTGCTGGTGGCTGGGGTTACATTTACGGTGACGAGGGCGGCGGGTTTGATCTGACGCGCGAGGCCGTTCGGGCCGCGTTGCGGATGGAGGAGCGCTGGGGCCCGGCGACCTCGTTGCGCGACAAGCTGCTCGCGGCGGTCGGTGCAGAGAACGCCAATGACTTGATGCATCGTTTTTATACGACCGATTTTCCGCGGCCGCAGATCGCAAGCTGCTCGAAGCTGGTGGATGAGGCGGCACGTGAGGGAGACCGGGTCGCAATCGAGATTCTGAATCGGGCCGCCCAGCAACTGGCAGGATTTGCGGCCAGTGTGCGGCAGGCGATTTTTGAACCGTATGAGCCTGCGTTGGTCTCGCCGGTGGGGAATGTTTATAAGAGCGAAATCCTGCGCGATCGCTTTGAGATGCTGGTGGGGCTGAATGACGCAAACCAGTTCGCCGAGCCTGCGTATGGGCCGGCCTCGGGTGCATTGATCGAGGCGTGGCGGATGGCCGGCATCGAGCCAGATTTTAGCGGGTTGCCGAAAGAAGAGAAGTTGGGCTCACGCTAAACTTGGGGTTTACCCCATGGCAAAACTATCTATTCGTGACTTGCAGCTGAACGGCAAGACTGTCTTTATTCGTGTGGACTTCAACGTTCCACTGGCACCTGGAGGCAAGGAAATCACTTCGGACAAGCGGATCCGTGCGAGCTTGCCGACGATTCAATATGCGCTTGAGCAAGGTGCTGGCTTGGTTCTGGCGAGCCACCTGGGACGGCCGAAGGGCAAGCGGAACGCGGAGATGAGCCTCGCACCTGTTGCTGCGAAATTGAGTGAACTGCTGGGGCGGCCGGTTGCGTTTGCCCCGGATTGCGTTGGCGTGGAAGTAGCAGCGATGAAGCTGAAGGCGGGAGAAGTATTGCTGCTTGAGAATTTACGTTTTCATGCTGCGGAAGAGGGCAATGACGCTGAGTTCTCGAAGCAGTTGGCCAGCTTGTGCGATGTGTATGTGAACGATGCCTTTGGTACTGCGCATCGGGCTCACGCGAGCACCGTGGGGATGATTCCTTTCGTGTCGCAGGCAGCCGCCGGGTTGTTGATGGATAAGGAACTGGAGTACCTCACCAAGGTGACGGATGCGCCGGAGCATCCTTCGATTTCGATCATCGGTGGCGCGAAGGTGAGCGACAAGATCGAAGTGATTCAGAACCTGCTGAAGATTTCAGACAAGCTTCTGATTGGTGGCGCCATGGCTTACACGTTCCTGAAGAGCCAGGGGCTGCCGACAGGGAAGAGCCTTGTCGAGGAGGACAAACTGGACCTGGCGAAAGAGTTGCTTGCGACCAGCGGTGGGAAGTTGATGCTGCCTGTCGACCATCAGGTGAGCCCTGAGTTTAAGGCCGATGCGGGCAACACGACAGTTGACCAGATTCCGGATGGGCAGATGGCGCTCGATATCGGGCCGAAGACGATCGAAGCTTACGTGGCGGCGATTGCAGCGGCAAAGACGATCATCTGGAATGGACCGATGGGAGTGTTTGAGATGCTGCCCTTCGACAAGGGCACGATGGCTGTCGCCAATGCAGTGGCTGAGGCGACGGATCAGGGTGCCATCAGCGTCGTGGGAGGTGGCGATAGCGAGAAGGCTGTGAAGACGGCTGGCATCAGCAACCGTGTTTCTCATGTGTCGACCGGTGGTGGAGCGAGCCTGGAGTTCCTCAGCGGTATCGCATTACCGGGTGTGGCCGCCTTAACCGAGAAGTAGAACAACAGGGGCCTGAGTTGTTGATAGGATCAGCTTGATCTTTATCATGCGAACTCCGGCCCTTTTCTTTCTTGGCGTGGCGTCTTTGATGGCGCAAAATGGCACCGTCGCGGGTGCGTTTCATGTGGAGCATCCGACGCTCTTGAATCTTGGATTCGAGTGGCGGATTGATGGAGACGCGAATCGGAACGCGACGGTGGAAGTGCGGTTCCGTAAGGTGGGAACTCAGCCGTGGCGGCCTGCTTTGCCGCTGCTCAGGATTGGCGGGGAGCGGGTGTTCCGTGAGCGCGAGTCGATGAGCTACATTGTGCCGCATGGGTTCGCAGGGAGCATTCTGAATCTTGAGCCTGCAACCAGCTACGAGTGTGAGTTCACGATGAAGGATCCCGATGGCTTGAGCGGGACGACACAGCAGCGGGTGACGGTGGCGACCCGAGCTGAACCTAAATCCTATGCGGGTGGCAGGGTGTTGCATGTGTACCCGAACGATCACGAAGGGCCAAAGCAGGAGCCCAGCTTTATCGGGTTGAAAGCGGCCTATTACGGGGAAGGGCGCGGAGACTGGACGGCGGTGCGCATGAAGAAGGCGCAGCCTGGAGATACCATCCTCGTGCACGCTGGGCTTTACCGGCCGGAGCGTTTGAACTACGTCGATCCGTTGAGCGCGCCTTTTACGGGAACGTGGTCCTTATCGCTCAAAGGCACGGCAGAGAAGCCGATCACGATTCGGGGTGCCGGAGATGGCGAGGCAATCTTCGATGGTGCTGGGAATCACAAGTTGTTCGACGTGATGGCGTCGCAACATCACATCTTCGAGGGGCTTACATTCCGCAACACGGAAGTAGCGATCTTCGCGGGTGAAAAGGAAGTGATGGGGGCCGTGGGGTTGGTGGTTCGCAATTGCCGGTTTGAGGATATTGGTGTTGGCGTGTGGACCGAGAGTGCCCAGTCTCGTGACTTTTACATCGCGGACAATCTGTTTCTTGGGCGTGAAGACCAGATGCGGTTGATTGGCTGGAATCAGGCTGGGCAGAGGACCGCAGGGATTTATCCCTCGCATCAACTGCGATCTTTCTTCGCGGTGAAGGTGTACGGGCCAGGGCATGTGATCGCGCACAATGCCATCGCTTACTTCCATGACGGAATTTGTGTTTCGACGTATGGACCGCCGGATGCGGATCCAGAGTTGAGGGCTTCTTCGATCGACATCCACAACAACGACATTCATTTGTCGAACGATGACTTTATCGAGACGGATGGTGGAACCCATAATCTTCGTGTCTTTGGGAACCGGGGCGTGAATGCGTCGCATAACGGCTACAGCGCACAACCGATGTTTGGTGGGCCGGTCTATTTTTTCCGCAACCTGCTGTATCACGTGCCGCTCGGCAACGCGTTGAAATTCAATGCTGCACCGGCGGGCATTCTCGTTTTCCACAACACGTTTATCAGTGAGCAGGGCGGGCGTGACCCTTACTCGAATGCTCACTTCCGAAACAACCTGTTCCTGGGCAAGGATGCGCCGAACCGGGGGATTATGAGCTGGGCCAATG
This sequence comes from Acidobacteriota bacterium, assembly GCA_016870995.1. Lineage (GTDB taxonomy): Bacteria > Acidobacteriota > Terriglobia > Bryobacterales > Bryobacteraceae > Bryobacter. Next base: position 39,978 of record VFZU01000039.1, on the reverse strand, counting down.
CGACGTCGAGCTTCAGCAGCGACTACAATGGCTTCCGGCCAAATCGCGGGGGTGGACCGCAGTATCAATGGCTGGTGCCGGGCCAGAGTATGAAGGAGTTCACGACGCTGGCAGAGTTTCGTGCTGGGACCGGGCAGGAGGCGCACGGTGTGGAGTTGGATTTCGACATCTTCGAGAAGCTGTCGCCACCAAACCCAGCGCAGCGGCACCGGGTTTATCACGCAATGGATCTGAACTTCAAATTGAAGGCGAATTCCAAGGCGATTGACGCAGGACTGGTGTTGCCAACCGTCAATGATTTGTTTGCAGGCAAGGCGCCCGACCTGGGAGCAATTGAATTGGGTCAGGCCGAGCCGCACTATGGCCCGCGATGGATCGATTGGATGCCGTTCTACCGCTAAGGTTGCCTGGCGAGGGCTTCTGCGGCCCTCAGTGCCTTGGCGAGAGGCCGCGATGGGTTCTGAGCAATCTTCTGCTTCTCGATGATGGAGAGGACAAGGGCGAGCCCTTCGGCTTTCGAGCCGGTACGAACCAGGCAAACACCGCGAGCGGCTTCATAATTGGTGAGGTGTTCTGAACCGATTTGGTTTCCGCTCAGTTGGTACGCCCTGGCACTGAATTTGAGTGAGGAATCGCAATTCTCTGCGAGGGCACTCGCAACAGCCAGATCCACAAAGGGGATGTGGGCGGTCGCGCCAAGCTCAGCAATTCGAGATTCTGTGATGCTGCTTGTGAGCGAAGCTTCCTGAATTGCTTCCGGGTAACGCTGTGCCGAGGCGAGCCGAATGGCGAGTACTGAGTGAAGGCGGACAAGATCTAACGGGGCAAGTCCATCGCCAGCTAATTTGATGATTTCGCGCAATGACTCCGCGGAGACCATGTAATTCAATTCTTCGGCCTCAATCGTGGAGCGGATGCAAAGCAGGGCAACCCGCACTGGACTGGAATCGGGCTCTGCTGAGATGAGACCAAGCGCTTCGCTTAGGATGGATCGCGCCTCGACCAGACGATCGGCGTTTCTCAGTGAAGCAGCATAATTTACCGCGAGAACACCCTTGAATAAGCGGGCCGGATAGTCTGTGGCCAGTGTGTCGTTGGGGATCTGCTTTGAAGCGGCGTAAGCCTTTTCCATGGAGATCAGACTGGCTGACGAATTGAGTTCGCAGGCTTCTTCCGGGTAGGCAATGGCTTTATTGATGTTGACTCTTTCGACGGGGCTTAACTCGGGCTCCAGCTTGTTGAGAAGCAGCTTCATTTCTTTTTCAACCGCGATCGCCTCAGGGCATTTGCCGTTGTTGGAGAGCGTGGTGACATAAGGGGCTAGCGCATTGAGCAGAGCCACTGGAGAATTGAGTTCGCGGGATCGATTGACGGAGCGCTTTAGCCAATCGATGCCGGATTCGGGTCTGCTCGCGCTGACGAGAAAGTCACCGAAAGTGGCTGTGAGTGGAACGAAAACTTCGGGGAATTCCTGCAGGCCTTTCTCTATGCGTGGGCGGGCTTGTTCGATCATGTCGCGGACCGTTCTTGTGCTGGAGCCTCCGTTGATCGGATTGGAGGTCTGAATCATCCATTGCAGAAACTGAGCTGTGACCTGCGCGCGCCGTCCAGCTTCCATGGCGCGCCTTTGTTGCCAGAAGGCGTAGCCTGCGCTAGAAAGCAGGCCCACGATCAAGATCGTTGTTACCCCGAGAGCACCTCGATTTCGCAGCGCGTATTTTTTGACGCGATAGAGGGTGGTGTTGCGACGGGCCGAGACCGGGCGGTTGGAAAGGAAATTGTCGAGGTCGTCGGCCAGGGCGTTGACGCTACCGTAACGGTCTTTCGCATGCGGGGCCAGTGCTTTCCTGACGATTGCCTCGAGGTCGCCACGGAGTCTGTCCTTGAGACGGCCAACGGTTAGTCCGCGCCGTTGAGCGTTGTCTTCGGTGATCTCTTTCGATAGGGACTGCGTATCGGTCGTGCCCATGGCGCGCGCAGCCACGGACATCATGGAATCCCGGCTGCCGAAGGGCCACGAACCGGAGAGTTGTTCGTACAGGATGAGGCCGATGCTGTAGATATCGCAAGCTGTAGACACGGGCTCGCCACGTAGCTGCTCGGGGCTCGCGTACATGGGTGTCAACTGGCGCGTGGTGGTTAGGTCTGAATCAGGGTGCAGCAGCTTTGCAGTGCCAGAGTCGAGGAGCTTTACTTGACCTGATTTTGTGACGAGGATGTTGGACGGCTTTAGGTCCAGGTGAACAACAAGATTGCGATGTGCTCCGTCGACGGCCCGGCAGATATCAACGAGCAATCGAATGCGGTCGTTGAGTGAGAGGCGGTTTTGATCGCAGCACAGATCGAGCGCCTGACCGTCGACGCGCTCCATAACGAGATAGGGCTGATTGTCGGCTGTAACGCCGGTATCGATGAGCTTGGTAATTCCAGGATGATCGAGTGTTGAGAGGATCTTCTGCTCGCGAGCGAATCGGATTGCCTGTTTCGCGTCGCTCCATTGCGTGCGAATGAGCTTGATGGCGACGGCCTGCAGTTTGCCGCCTGCTTCCAGGTCCGCTGAGTAAACGATACCCATACCGCCCTGGCCGAGGATTCCTGTGATGCGGTAGGGGCCAATGAAGTCGGGTGTGGATGCCTGGTTGAGAACTTTTTGGAGTGGTTCTGCCTGCGGTTCCTGTTCCAGGCCGGCAACCAAGAAGAGGACCTCAGTTCGAATGGAAACGTCGGGTTCGCTGGCTACCAGAAAGGCTTCCCTTTCCAGCGGACCAAGGGCTTCAGCCTGCTCGGCCAGTTGCCGCACTCTTTGCCAGCGCTGCTGCGGGGTCATACTTCATTTGGCGTGGTCTGAAGGTTTTTCCCTTCAGTAAGACGTTGATAAAGCCATGCCCGGGCCATGCGTACACGACGCTCGACGGAAGATTTCGAGACCTGGAAGAGTTCGGCCGTTTCATCGGAAGTGCATCCAAGAAGAAATCGAACTTCGAACATCTGAGCCTGTTCTGGATCTAATGCCTCGAGTTCGGCGAGTGCCCGATCGAGATCGAGAATTTGTGGGCTGCTTGCGTCGATCCATTAAATCTCTCTTCGTGAAGAGGAACACTAACGCGGTCTCCGCCACGCTTTTCTGCACCGTGGTTGCGCGCGTAATCGATCAAAGCCAGTCGCATCAAGCGCGCCGAGAGCGCATAGAAGTGCCTACGGTTTTCAAACTGGGCGGTCTTGCGGGCGATGAGCTTCAGGAACAATTCGTTGACAAGGCCCGTGGCGCCGAGCGTATGACCAGCCCGTTCCCTTCTCAGAAACGAGTGGGCGAGTTGGCGGAGTTGAGGGTCGACGAGGGGTGCGAGACGGTCCAAGGCGGTTGCGTCACCCTTACCCCGGTCCTCCAGCACGATGGTAATGTCGCTGCTCATTTGCGGGTCCTGCGTCGTTCATCATAACGCTAGTTGAGTTTCCATTCGCCGTTGGCAAACGTGGCGTTTTGATCGTTCCAGGTGGCGAACTTCGAAGCCATCTGGCCGCCGTCGACGAAGATCGAGGCACCGGTAATGTAGCTGGCCTGGTTTGAGGCCAAAAAGGCGATCGTGTTGGAGACTTCCTCAGGTTGGCCGCCGCGGCCTAGCGGGAGCGCGGCGAAGTAAGGTTTGACGATGGATTCGTTCTCAAAAGCGGCCGCCGTGAGAGGGGTTTGGATGAGGCCGGGGCAGACTGCATTGACACGAATGCCGTAAGGCCCAAGTTCGTTCGCAGCGGTGTGGAGAATGCCGAGGAGAGCGGCTTTGCTGGCGTTGTAGGCGATGAGCCCGGGTTCGCCGTCGAAGGAGTTAGTCGAGGCGGTGAGGACGATCGTACCCGAGCGTTGTTGTTTCATGCGGCGAGCGATGGCTTGCAGATGGAAGAAGACCGCTGTGAGGTTGATCTCGAGGGTCGACCGCCAGTCCTCCTGGGTGGTTTGATCGAGCAACTGAGGGCGGCAGATCCCGGCGTTCAGCACAGCGACGTCGATCGAGGCGAGGGAATCGAGGTGTGCGTCGAAGGAGGTGTGGTCTGTGAGGTCAATCGAGACGGACTGGATGCCCGGTTCGTCATTGTCCGCTCGATCGAAGGACCAGGTGTTTGCCCCGGAATCCCGAAACCGGCGGAGGCAGGCTCGGCCAATGCCGCCCGCGCCGCCGGTGATCAAAACGTTCATTCGATCGAAACGAATCTCCATTGGCGCTTAGTTTATCGTCATGTTAGATTGCGGAGTGCATGACACCCCTATCGACACGCCGCGCTCTGCTTGGCTTTGGTGCAGTAATGCCGCTGATGGCGCAGAAGTATCTCAGCTCACCACGGCGTGCCCTGACTGCGCCTGAATTGCTGGATGCTCCCGATGAGTGGATCACTCGTTCGTTTGCCTGGGTGGAAGACATGCTGGCGAGGCGCCCGCAGTATGGATTTTCTGGTAGCCGGCTCAGCCAGCCGGAAGAGGCCGTGCATCGCGCAGCCCTGATTCGATTGGACGATATTCTTCATATCGAGTCGGCGCCGACGAAGCCAGTGATTCATGAGTGGTACAAGCGCCGGATGCTCGGCGCCGCGCGAAAGGCCTCAAGCCCGCCCTCTGGTAATCGCATTATCAAGTTGTACGACCACGGCTGGCATGTGCAAACGGCAGGTTCGAAGTTTGCCATCGACCTTGTCGGCGGGGCGCCACGGATTGTTGGGTTTCAGATGACCGAGGAAGCCCTGGATCTGTTTGTGGCGGCTTCGGATGCTCTGTTTATCAGCCACTTTCATAGTGATCACGCGGACCCGGCTGTGGCACGGAAATTTCTCGCCGCAGGTAAACCGGTAGTCGCTCCCGCAGATGTATTCCGGCAGGAACCGGAATTGCAGAAACAATTGACGGTACCGGAGCGAAGCACGACCAAGGTTGCGAAGTTTGGCCAATTGTCGGTGATCGCCTATCCCGGCCATCAAGGCAAAGATGTGATCAACAACAACTACCTGTTCACGACACCAGAAGGATGGACGCTACTGCACACAGGAGATCAATCGAACGACGAGGATTTCGCCTGGATTGACGCAATACATCGGACTCATAAGGTGCATGTGTTTTTGCCAAATTGCTGGACGCCTCAGCCGCTGCGATTCGTGGCCGGAGTGAAGCCTTCGCTGATTTTGCCCGGACATGAGAATGAGATGGCTCATACAGTGCCGCACCGGGAGGATTGGACTCAAACCTTCACGCGATTTGAAGGGGCTGAGGGCGTCATGCTGCCTTTGTGCTGGGGTGAAGAAGTGCGCTATCAGCTCTAGCGTTTGGGCAGGATTTCTTCGAGAGTGTCAGCCAGGATGAAGTTGTCGAAATAGATCGTTTCTTCGGAGGGTTGATGCGGGCTGCGGTGAATGCCGGGCTGACAGAAGTAGACACTCTCAGCGCCCTTGGTCTTGAGATTTTTGTCGAGAACGGTGAGGCCGTCAAACCAGAGGCGGACTTTGCCCTTGGTGGGGTCTTCTGACCAGACGATGTGCATTGCGAGATGGTGCCATTTTCCGGTGGAGAAATCGGCGGACCATTCAGTGCCGTTGCGGCCGAGGTTGCCGGTTCCATATCGAATGAGCGTGCCGCCTTCGGGGTTCGGTTCGAGCCACCAGGTCATGACGTTGTTGTAGCGCGGGGGAGGGTTGCCTTCCCAGTAGAAGAAGTTGTCTCGGTGCTTTGGTGGGGCCGCGACGTAAAGGGAAAAAGACATGTAGGTGTTTGAGCCTTCTTCGACTGTGACTCTTGGGCCGCCGAGTTGAACGCGGAGCTGTTGGGGGTTGAATGCATCGTCTGGGTGAATCGTGAACCGGGCCGCGAATTTACCTTCCTGAACGATGTCGCTCACGACCTGAATGTTGCGAGGGGTGGCATTCTGGCTGCGCGTGCCGGTGAGGTTCCACTGAGTGAGATCTCCAGTTTCAAAATCGGCCTTAAAGAGGATTTTTCCAGATCCGGATATCGACAGGATGAGCAACAGAGCGATCGTGCGCATGGTGTTTTCATCAAGTTTGTCATAGCCGTTTGTGGGGATGAGATTGGTACCCTGACTACATGCCCTCCGAATGGCGACATTCTGTCTGCGCCCTCGATTGTCCCGATGCCTGCTCACTTCTGGTTCAGGTGGACTCTGACACGGGCCGCGCCACGCGACTGAAGGGAACACCGGAGCACCCGATCACGCAGGGATTTCTTTGCGCGAAAGTGTCGAAATACCTGGATCGGGAATACAACGCGGACCGATTGCTTTACCCGATGAAGCGGACTGGTCCGAAGGGTAGCGGGCAGTTTGAACGAATCTCGTGGGAGCAAGCGATTGAAACGATTGCCTCGCGATTGAAGGCGATCGTTGAAGAGCATGGTTCTGAAGCAATCTTGCCTTACTCCTATGCGGGCACGATGGGATTGTTGAACAGCTCGGGGATGGACCGCAGGTTTTTCCATCGTCTGGGCGCGAGCCGGTTGGACCGGACGATTTGCGCTTCGGCGGGAGCGGCGGCGTTGATGGCTTCGATGAACACGCGTCTCGGGACCGAGCCGGAGCAATTCCCCCAGTCGAAGTTGATCCTGGCCTGGGGCGCGAACGTTCTCACGACCAATGTTCATCTTTGGCCTTTCATTGTTCAGGCGCGACGCAACGGTGCACGGTTCGTGGTGATCGATCCGATTCGAACCAAGACGGCGAGCCTGGCCGATGAACATATCCCGATCCATCCGGGGACGGATCTGGCATTGGCGCTCGGGATGGCACATGTGATTTTTCGAGACCAGCTCGAAGACAGCGAATACATCAAGCACATCGAGGATTTGGAAGAGTTTCGCAAGGTTGCGGCCAGCATGCCTCCGTCTCTTGCCGCAGAGCTCACGGGAGTGCCTGCCACAAAAATTGAGGCGCTTGCCCGGGAACTGGCGACGACGACTCCCGCGGTGATTCGCGTGAACTATGGAGTGCAACGTTCTGACCGGGGTGGCCGGGCGGTACAGGCGATTGTCTCATTGGCGGCCATCACAGGCCAGTTTCAGCATGTTGGCGGTGGTGTCAATCTATCGACTTCGGCTGGTTTCGAGTTCAACCGGCAGGCGCTCGAGCGGCTTGACTTGCAGCCTCATCCCACCCGCTTGATCAATATGACTCTGCTGGGTTCTGCTCTGACGGAGTTGAATGACCCGCCCGTCAAAGCGATGATCAACTACAACTCGAATCCGGCAGCAATTGCCCCGGATCAGGTGCAGGTGTTGCGTGGGCTGGCGCGGGAAGATTTGTTTACGGTGGTGCTGGAGCAGTTCATGACAGACACGGCTTTGCGCGCCGACATCGTTCTGCCTGCAACGACGTTTCTCGAGCACACGGATCTGTATCTGGCCTATGGCCATTACTACGTGCAACTGGCAAGGCCGGCGGTGGCGGCACCGGGCGAATGCAAGTCGAATGTCGAGGTGTTCCGACTGCTTGCCAAAGCGATGGGCTTTCAAGATGCCTGCTTCGATGACAGCAATGACGACATGATCCGGCAGACGCTGGATTCAGGGTCTGCATTTCTCAAAGGCATTACGCTGGAAAAGCTCGATGCCGAGCATTTTGTTCGCTTGAATCTTGGGGCTGCGGTGGGTGAGTTTTTGCCGTTTAGGGAAGGGAAGTTCCCAACCCCTCATGGGCGATTCATCACGGGTGGCGCTGCGCTGGCTTACGAGCCCCCGGTCGAATCCCGCTTTGGGCAGGCGGCATCGAAGACCTATCCGCTCGAACTGATTTCCTGGAAGAACCATGACTCGATGAACTCGACGTTTGGTAATCGCCCGGATGTGGATCAAGATACGGCCAAAGTCATCCTGCATCCTGTTGATGCGGCGGCTCGCAACATTGCCGACAATACTCCGATTCGCCTGTTCAATGAGCGGGGCGCTGTAGAGGCGATCGCAAAGCTGGATGAGAAACATGTCCAGCCTGGCGTGGTTTGCGCACCGAGTGTGCGCTGGCCTTCGAAATCCAGAAACGGCCTCGGCATCAATGCCCTAACTAGCCAACGGCTGACCGACTTGGGGCAAGGGGCGACGTTTTATTCTTGTTTGATCGAGGTAGAAGCATGTTAAGACTGCTGCTGGTATGCCTGCTGGTGATGGCATCCTGCCGCCCGCGCCGCGACCTGTCACAGTACACGCAGGAAGATCCCAAATCACAACTCACCTCAAATGTTTCGGTGGCGAACCCGAAGCACGAACCGCAGTTGAAGTCGGGCTTTCATCAATTGGAAGAGGGCGGTTGGCGTTGGGTTGCAGGCAAGTTCGTTGTTGAGCTGCGGGCGCCCTTTGCCAGCCCCAAACTGGGAGCGGTATTGACGTTGAACGGGAACTTACCCGAGATCTTGTTCGCCCGCACGGGGCCCGTTGCCTTGACCGCAAAACTGAACAACACGGTATTACCGACACAAGCGTTCAAAGCCGCGGGAGAGGTGGTCTACAAGGTGGATGTTCCTCCACAGGTGCTATCTGCAGATCAGATTCTGGTGGAGTTCTCAACCGATAAGCCACTGGCACCCAACACCTTCCCAAATGACGGCCGTGAATTGGCCCTGATCGTATCCTCAATATCTTTGGAGACCCGGAAATGACTTCTTTCGTACTGCTGTTGACGTTGATGGCTTCGAACGAAAGCGTTTGGGTGACGGACGCGATGAAGGCCGCGCGCAACCTGAATGAGTCGACCAAGCGGTCGCCCAAAAACTTGCTGACGTACGCCGAAAAGACAGAATGGCGTGAGACCGGCAATTACGACGAGATCGTTGATGTGTACCTCAAGCTGGCGGCGGCTTCTCCTTACGCTCGGATGATCGATATCGGTGCGACGCCGCAAGGCCGGCGGATGTACATCTTTGTGGCGTCGAAGGATAAGGCCTTTGACGCGGTGACAGCTCGCAAGACGGGCAAGCCAATTGTGTTCTTTCAGAATGCAATTCACCCTGGCGAGAACGGTGGCAAGGACGCGGCCGTGATGCTGCTGCGGGATATTCTCGTCACCAAGAAGTACGAGTCATTCCTGGATAGCGCGATGATCCTTTCGATGCCGGCCTTCAATGTGGATGGGCTTGAAAATCGCTCGCCCTACAACCGCATCAACGAACAGGGCCCGAACGAAATGGGCTTTCGCGTGACCGCGCAGCGCTACAACCTGAATCGCGATTACATGAAGGCGGATGCGCCCGAGATGCAGAACTGGCTGAAGGCTTTCAACAAGTGGCAGCCGGATATGTTGATTGACAACCATGTCACCGATGGCATGGATCAGCAGGCTGAAACCACGATCGTGATCCATGATGGGATCGACGTGCATCCTGCAGTCGGAGCCTGGGTTGGCAAGAAGTGGCTGCCTTCGATGTGGAAAGGGATGGAAGCCGAGGGTCACGTAATGGGCTGGTATGTCGGTGGGCCGGTGCGGCCCGGTTTGCCCTTTACGATGGTGCCGATGTCTGGACGTTACAGCGATGGGTATGCAGCGCTGCGCAACAGGGCTAGCTTACTTGTGGAAACGCACTCGCTGAAGCCATTTGCCGTCCGGGCCTGGGGACACTATGACATCATGCTCGAATCGCTCAAGGCTGTGGCCGCATCCGGTGCGGAGCTGCGCGCGGCGACTACGCTTGCCAATAAAGAGTTGCTGAAGCCGGGAACGAAGCTTGCGGTCGATTATGCCCCTGCTAAAACGGGCGAGCCTTACCTCGCAAAGCTACTCGAAACGGAAACCTACCAGGGGTCTGCCATTGGCGGGCCGGTGCTGCGCTATCTGCCCAAAGCGCGGGATTTCGAAGTGACGTTGATCCGTTCGGCGGTGCCCAGGACGGAGATCGTGGTTCCGAAGGGTTACTACATCCCTCGGCAATGGAGCAATGTGGTGGATTTGTTGAAGCTGCACGGTGCTCGTGTGGAGCCGGTGTCGGGAGCAATTACCGCCGAGATGGAAGTCATCCGTTTTGACAAAGTGAGTTTCCCCGGTCAACCTTTCGAGGGCCGGTTCATGCCCAACTTTGAGGCCACCACCACCAAGGAAAAGCGAACCGTGGACGCCGGCTATTTCTTTGTCTCGACCAACCAGCCGCTGGGAAGGGTGGTTGTCAATCTTCTCGAGCCGGCGGCTCCAGATTCGATGCTCAAGTGGGGAAGCTTCAACACGATTTTTGAGCAGAAGGAATATGCTTCCGATTACATTTTTGAACCGATTGCGGAGAAGATGCTTGCCGAAAATCCGAACTTGAAAGAAGAGTTGGAAGCCGCCCAAATTAAAGAAGCCAGAGCACGTATGCTCTGGCTTTATAAGAGAAGTCCGTATTACGAGAAGGATAAGGATGTGTATCCGATCCTTCGCGCACTCGAATAATTAGTTGTTGCCGCCGCCACCGCCGCCGCTGGCGCCGCCACCACCGCCACGGGCACCGCCCGCAGAAGCAGCACCGCCAGCTCGCTCACCACCCGAAACGGGTGCAGGAGCAGCGGCTGAGGCACCACCGCCTCCGCCACCAAAGCCAGAGTAGCCGCTCGCAGAGCGCATGCTCGAGGTGTTGTAACCGAGGCCGCTATTAAAGCCAACCTGGCTGCGATCAGCACCGAAGCCGTCATACCCGCCGCCGCTGGGTGCGGAATAAACCGGCGGATTGTAGACCGCAAAAACCGTGATGGGCGAGAAGAAGCTGTAGCCGAAGGGCGAAAAGAATCCGCGGCCGAACGGTACGTAGGTCATCATGCCGTAAAAGCTGTTGTACATCCAGCCGCTCGAGCCCAAGCGCTGGTTGCTGGACATGCTGTTGCCCAGGGTTCTGGCGGAGTGGATATTGGCCATCGCCAGCGTGCCGGCGCGCATGTCGGCCCACTGCACAATTTCGTCCATGTTCGACTTCTTGTCGAACTTGGCAGTGAGATGGTCGCCCGTGAGGGTCATCCTGCGGCCTTCGCCCAGGCGGATCAGTTCGTTGTTGTAGTTCACCGCCACTTCGCCGGAGTAGACCTTGATGGCAGGGGAGTTCATCTCGAGACGATAGAGGCCGGGCTTGCGGATGCTCACCGTGTCGTTCCCCATCGTGAATTCGAGCGAAGAAAGCTTGGCGATCTCGAGCACTTCGATGATCGCGGTGCCTTCGAGCACGCTCAGACGGGTTGCCAGGATCGAGTTGGAGTCCATGCGGACGGCAGACTGATCGCTCAACCGGAGAAATGCACCGGGAGCGAGGAGCAGCTCAACGCGACCTTCGGTCGTGCGCAGCACGTCGTTATTCTTCAGTTCAGGGAACTTGCTTTCTTTCATGACCACGGCCTGGTCATTGATCATTGCCTCGCCTTCGAGGTAGTGGACGACGCCCGCCTTGGCCGAGATGACGTTTTGGGCCATCGCCGCCAGGCCACTGAGAGCTAAACCCACGAGAATCTTTTTCACGGATAATCTCCTATCGGTAATCCTGACTAGAATACACTCTGGTGTCAAGGATGCGTATTTGAATGAATTGGTTTCGTATTTTCTTCTTATCATCAATTTTGTGCGCGCAGAGCGTCGAACCGATCCCTGGCTCGCGAAATCAGGCCGAACGGCTTGAATGGTTTCGCGATCTAGGATTTGGAATGTTCATCCATTGGACGCTGGATTCCCAGCTTGGTCTGGAGATCAGCCATTCCATGGTGGGTGCCAGCGAAGATTACCTGAAGCGCTACGTTGAAGAACTGCCGAAATCCTTCAATCCCTACAAATTCAACCCGGCAGACTGGGCGCGACTGGCGAAGTTGGCCGGGATGAAATACGTCGTATTTACCTCGAAGCACCACAACGGTTTCGCGATGTTTCGGACCGCGACCACGCCATTCAACATCATGCGGACCCCCTTCGGCCGGGATATCAGCGGCGAGCTGATCTCGGCATTTCGCAATGCTGGGCTGGCGCCGGGCTTCTATTTCTCGCCCGACGATTTCTGGTGGCTGCGGGAGAATCGGATCCCGTTGCAGCGCCACATTCCGGCGGTGTCGCCAGAGAATAACCCCGGCTTGCTCAAGCATGATCAGGCGCAGGTGCGCGAGATCATGACCAACTACGGCGATATCGACATCATGTTTTTCGATGGCCCCTGGAATGGATTGCGCGAGCTTGCCTGGGAAATCAATCCGAAGACCGTGGTGACCCGCGGCGGGATTGCGACACCGGAGCAATTCGTTCCCGGCGTGGCGCTGGACGGGCCTTGGGAGAGCTGCATCACGATGGGCAACTCCTGGCCTTATAAGCCGACCAACGAAAACTACAAATCAGGAACCGAGTTGATCTCGCTTCTGGTGGAGACCCGTGCCAAAGGCGGCAATCTGCTGTTGAATGTGGGCCCAACTGGTGACGGTGAAATTCCGGAAGAACAACGCCGCCGCCTCGAGGAGATCGCTTTATGGATGTTCGTCAACGGGGAAGCCATTTATGGGGTTCGTCCCTGGGTTGTTACCAATGAAAAGGGAGTCTGGTTTACGCGGAAGAAGGGGACCAACACGGTTTACGCGATCGTGAAGGAGAAAGAACGCTGGAAGTACGGGGAGTGGAAAGAGATCGCGCTGAAGAGCGTGAAGGCAACGCCGAATACCCGCATCAGCGTTCTTGGGCAGAACGACGAAGTTCTTGAGTACCAGCCGACGGTAAAGCCGAAGAGCAGCTTTCGGCAACAGGGCGATACTTTGATCCTGAGGGCGATGCACGCGCAGCGGCTTTATACAAATCGCCAATGGCCGAATCCGATTGTGATCAAGCTCGAGAACGTCGAGGCCGCCCTCGAGCCCCCGAAGATCGAAACGACAACGAACTTTGCGGCCAATCTGATTTCCCTTGGCGGCGCGGCATCGGTGGACGTGTTTTTCGAATATCAGGACGTCACGGGCTTCGATCTCACCGAGCGGCCAAGCAACTGGATCGCGCTGCCGAAACAGACCGTCTCAAAACCGGGAACAGTGCAAACGAAAGCCCCGGCCTTGCAGCCGGGGCATCAGTATGAATTTCGTCCTGTCGTAGAGCATCCGTTGTTGCAGCTCTATGGGCCGACCAAGTCGTTCCGCGCAGCGAACTAGATGTCGCGCTGATCGGGACCGAGGTAAACCTGCCGGGGGCGGCTGATCTTGGTGTCGCCGTCCTTGCATTGCTCTTCCCAGTGGGAAAGCCAACCGGCCGTGCGCGGGATCGCGAACAAGACCGTGAACATCTCCGGCCGGAAGCCCATGGCTTCGTAAATGATACCGGAATAGAAGTCGACGTTTGGATAGAGCCGGCGCTTGACGAAGTATTCGTCGCTCAGGGCGATCTTCTCGATCTCACGAGCGATGTCCACTTTCGGGTTTCTGCCGGTGACGGCAAACACACTGTCGGCGGTTTCCTTGATCACCTTGGCGCGCGGGTCGTAGTTCTTGTACACGCGGTGGCCAAAGCCCATCAGCTTGCGCTCGCCCTGCTTGACGCTGGCGATGAAATCGGGGATGTGGTCGACAGTGCCGATCTCGTCGATCATGCGCAGCACTTCTTCATTGGCGCCGCCGTGCAGAGGACCGCTGAGCGATGCTGCTGCACCCGCCATGGCCAAAAAGGGATCGGCCTGCGACGAACCGACGACGCGCATGGTGGAGGTGGAGCAATTTTGTTCGTGGTCGGCGTGGAGGATAAACAGGATGTCGAGTGCACGGGCCAGGACCGGGTTTGCCTGGAACTTGGGCTCAGCCATTTTCCACAGCATGTTCATGAAGTTTGCCGTGTAGCTGAGATCGTTGTCCGGATAGACGAAGGGCAGGCCGTTGGTGTGGCGGTAGGCATAGGCGGCGATGGTCGGCATCTTGGCGATGAGACGGATCGCCATCAGTTCGCGAACTTCAGGATCGTCGACATTGCGGGCATCGGGGTAAAACGTCGACATGGCCGCGATGGAGCTCACCAGCATGCTCATGGGATGGGCATCATAGCGGAAGCCCTCCATGAATTTCTTCATGTTTTCGTGAATGAAGGTGTGCTTGGCAATGCGCGCTGTAAAGGTAGCGAGTTGATCTTTGTCCGGGAGGGAACCGTAAAGGAGCAGGTAGGCAGATTCGAGATAGGTTGCCTTCTCGGCCAACTGCTCGATCGGATATCCACGATAACGGAGAATCCCCTGATCGCCATCGATGAACGTGATGCGGCTTTCGCAGGCCGCCGTGTTCAGAAAGGCAGGGTCGTACGACATGACCCCAAAGTCTTTCTCATCGGCCTTGATCTGCCTCAAGTCCATGGCCTTGATGTTTCCATGCTTCAGGGGCAATTCGTAGGTTTTGCCGGTTCGGTTGTCGGTTATCGTAAGGCTGTCGTTCGCCATGCTCGCGTTTCGCTCCAAACATAAATTATGTCTCGGAATCGATCGCTCCGGGACCGCCACCGATTAAATAGTTGTCGAAACAGGGTAACGAGATGCACTTTGTTTCGTCCGTGTTAGAGTAGGCTCATTCTGGGTGATGGCAATGAATCGACATCTTCGCGCCATTTGTGTCGTTCTCTTGTTGGCCGGAGCATGTCTCGCCTTCCAGAGGCGTGGCAGACTGCCTTTTTTGGATGATGATGATCTTCCAGAGCCTTATCCCACCGATGCCGCGGAGAAAACGGAGTGGGTTTTTGCCCGGTTGCGTTACAACTCCTATCGGCAGGGTGCCGGGATGTGGGGAGTTCGCGGTAGCTGGTCGACCGACTATCCCAAGGCGGAGCGTCATTTTGCGCAGGGCATCCGGCGGCTTTCCCGGGTGCACGTGCGCAGCGTCGAAGAAGTAGTGGATCTCGACACGGACAAGATCTTCGACTACCCCTGGATTTACGGTGTCGAGGTCGGGCACTGGGATCTCACCGACTCGCAAGCGGCCAAATTACGTGAATATCTGAACCGCGGCGGCTTTCTGATGGTGGACGACTTCCACGGCACGATCGAGTGGGAGATCTTCATGAGGTCCATGAGCCGCGTGTTCCCGGACCGGCCAGTGGTCGACATCCCCAACAAAGACGCCATCTTCCACATGTTGTTCGATTTGGAAGATCGCATCCAGATCCCGGGCATCGTAATGTTTTACACCGGAAACACCTATGAGCAGGATGGGATGAAGGAAAAATGGGGAGGCATCTATGACGAAAAGGGGCGAATCGTGGTTGCCATGTGCCACAACATGGATTTGGGAGACGCCTGGGAACATGCCGACATGCCGCAGTACCCTGAGCGATACACTTCCATGGCCTATCGCATAGGCCTGAATTACATCATCTACAGCATGACGCACTAAAGCATCTCCTCCAAAGAGCACGAATGTTCGAATCGTTGTTCCTCTATCCATACCGCTTATTCACTAAAGGCGAATTTCTGTTCGCTTCAGGCTGGCCGGTGTGGTTGCTTGTATTCGTTTCCCTGGCGCTTGTCGCCGCCGTCGGCTATCTAGTTTTTAAGCAGCATGGCGACAACCTGAAAGGCCGGCGCTGGATTGCGATTGCCGCTTTGCAAGGTGTTGTGCTGTGCCTGGTGCTGTTCATGTTGTGGCGGCCAGCCTTGCGAGTGACGGCGCTGAAACCGCAGCAGAACGTGATTGCCGTCGTGGTGGACGATTCGCGCAGTATGCTGCTGAAGCAGGAAGATCTGTCGCGCATTGAATCGGCCAAGCAATTGTTGACCGGGGGCCTGCTTGACAAGATGAAGAGCCGCTTCCAGGTGCGCGTTTACAGGGCTGGCGAAAATCTGGAGCGGATTCAGACCCTTGATGCTGTGACCGGCAACCAGAACACGACGCATCTCGGCGGCTCGATGAAACAGATGATGGAAGAATCGGCGAGCCTGCCGATTGGCGCTGTCGTTTTGTTGAGCGACGGTAGCGACAATTCTGGCGGCATGGAGGCTGAGACGCTCGGAGAAATCCGCCGCCGTAGGATCCCGATCCATACGGTTGGCTTTGGGGCTGAAAAGCTCAGCAAAGATATTGAAGTGATCGATCTCGATGTGCCGCTGCGGGCCCTGTCCGATAGCCGCATTGGGGCGGCGGTGACATTCCGCCACTACGGTTACAAAGGTCAGAAGGCGAAAATCGGGCTGATGGCCGACGACAAGATCGTCTCCTCGCGCGAAGTTGCCTTGGGCGAAGATGGTACGCCGCAAACCGAAACGTTGCTGTTTAATGCCGGCTTGGCTGGGGCTCGGAATGTGAAGGCTTCTGTGGTCAAGCTGCCCGACGAAGAGAACGCAAGCAACAATGCCCAGACGAGGCTGATCAATGTCGAAAGCCTCAAGCCGCGCATCCTGTACGTTGAAGGCGAGCCCAAGTGGGACTTCAAATTCATCCGCCGCGCTCTTGAAGGTGATCGGAACTTGCAGCTCACCACGATGCTGCGTACTACCCAGAACAAGATCTATCGTCAGGGCGTCGAAGACCCCAAAGAACTGGAACAAGGCTTTCCTGTCAAAGAAGAAGACCTGTTCAAATTCAGCGGTTTGATGATTGGTGGCATTGAGGCCAGTTGGTTTACGCCGCAGCAACAAGCCATGATTAAGAACTTCGCCGACCGCAGAGGCGGTGGTGTGATGTTCCTGGCGGGGCGCGGAGCCCTGAGTGATGGAGGCTGGGCGGCGAGTTCTGTCGCCGAGATGATTCCCGTTTCCTTGACGGATCGAAAAGGAACGTTTCATCGCGATCCAGCCACGGCGGAGCTGACCGAAGCAGGTCGCGACAGTCTGATTGTGCGCATCGAAGAAGACCCGAAGCGGAACGAAGACCGTTGGAAGAAGCTGCCCTTTATGGCGAACTATCAGGAGACGGGCCCGGCCAAGCCAGGCGCGACGGTTCTGGTCGACGCGCTGCCTACGAGCAAGGGCAGGCACCCGTTGCTTGTGACCCAGCGTTATGGCCGCGGCCGCAGCGTTGTTTTTGCCAGCAGCGGTACCTGGCGCTGGCAGATGTCACAAGACGTCAAGGATTTGAGCCACGAGTTGTTTTGGCAGCAGGGCCTGCGGTGGCTTGTCACAGAAACTCCACCGCAGATTAGCGCCGCGCCATCCAAACAACTACTGCTCGATGATGGCAATGTTGAGTTTCGCGCTGACGTTCGTGACAAGGCTTACAATCCCGTATCTGCCGCAACTGTGGAAGCGCGCATTCTCGGCCCTGGAGGTGTCTCGGCCATGTTGACGCTCACTCCCGATGCCAATCAAGCCGGAATCTTTACATCGAAATGGGACGCGCCGAAGGCCGGCAGTTACATCGTCGAAGTGCTGGCCAAGAATGGAAAAGAAGAAATGGGGCGCGACGTGTTCACGATGATTCGCCAGGACGGTGTGGCCGAGAGCTTTCACGCAGAACAGAATCGCCAGTTGCTGGAGGGCCTGAGCCGCCAAACGGGCGGCAACTATTACACGCCGGCGACGGCCAAGTCTTTGCCAGACGATATTGCGTATTCCGAGGCGGGCATCACCACCCGCGAGACCAAAGAATTGTGGAACATGCCGGCGCTGCTGATGGCGCTGTTCGGGGCCAAGGCCGCCGAATGGCTGCTGCGCCGCCGATGGGGAGCTGTATAGATGAAGCACGTTGTGTTCTTGATTATGTGTGCGCCGCTCGCCGCGACCACCTTCTACGTCAATCTGGGAGGCCTGGGTGGGCAAGAGGATTATGAGACTCGCTTTAAGGCGCAAGTGGAAGAACTGGATAAGCTGACCAAAGGTGCTCCGCAGTCGAAAGCATTCAGTCTGAGTGGTGCCATGGCGAGCAAGGCGAAAATCAAAGACACTTTTGCCGAGATCGCCAAAGAAGCCAAAGCGGATGACGCGTTGGTCGTGACGATGATCGGGCACGGCACGTTCGATGGCGTTGAGTACAAATTCAATCTGGTTGGGCCCGATGTGACAGCCAAAGAATTAGCGATGTGGATGCTGCCGGTGCCCGCCAAGCGCCAGCTGCTGGTGAACACGACCAGTGCAAGCGGTGGCAGCCTGGCTGATTTGAGGCAGGAAGGCCGCACGGTAATCACGGCCACCAAAAGTGGAACCGAGAAGTTGTCCACCGTATTTGCGCGCTACTGGCTGGAAGCGCTGCGCGACCCTCAAGCCGACGCAGACAAGAATGACGTGATCTCGGCTCTTGAAGCCTATCGGTACGCAGAGACGAAGACGGCAAAGTATTACGAGTCCAATAAGCGTCTGGCGACGGAGCACCCGTTGTTGGCCGATACTTCCAGCTCGGCTGGCTTCCGCACGCCCGATCCCACCAAGGGCGAGGCGATGGTGGCCATGCGCATGCCCGTTCTCTTGTTCGGTTCGCTGCAGAATGCCGCAAAGTCTCCAGAGAAGCAGGCGTTGCTCAAGCAGCGAGAAGCCATCGAGCTGCAGATCGACAATTTGAAGCTCCGCAAAGCGGCGATGCCGTCTGACCAGTACCGCCTTGAGATGCGCAATCTGTTGTTGCAGGTGGCGCGCATTCAGCAGGAGCTCGACAAGTGATGCGCATCAGTGTGATCGGCGTCCTGACGATCGGGGCGTTGCTGGCGCAGAAGCCGGTAGTAAAGAAGGCTGCCGGAGTGCCCTACGATCGCGCCAAAGCGACTCGCTGCTGGGATTTGAAACAAACGGGCTCAACCGTTGAGGCCACGAATTGTTTTGTCGAATTGATGGCCGACAAGTCCCCCGCTTTGAGTGCCGAAGGCCATTGGGGCATGGGCAAGGTGGAGGATTCCAAGGAAGCATTCGAAAAGGCCCTCGAGCAATATCCAGGCGACGCCAATCTGAGGATTCGTTACGGCCTTCTGTTCTGGAGCCGATTCAATAAAGCCGAAGCGATCAAGTTGATCAGCGAAGCGCTCGAGATGGATAAGGGTAATGCGCAAGGGATGCTCGCGCTCGCCCGGATTATGTCGCGCGGCTTCGATTCCAAAGCGATTGAGCTGGCCAAGGCTGCGGCAGAGGCCGATGCGGGTCTCTATGAAGTCCGAGAGCTGATGGCTCAGTTGGCGCTCGAGAATTCCGACGAAAAGAAAGCGGTCGAAGAAGCCAATAAGGCTTTGGCGATCAACCCGAAAAGCTTGAACGCGATGGCCACGCTCGGGACGATTGAATTGCTGAAGAACCAGACTACGACCTGGTTCGACAAGGTGCTTGCGATCAACCCCAAGTACGGCGAAGCCTGGTATTGGGCCGGGCATCACTTTGTGATGAATCGCCGTTATGAGGAAGCAATTGAGCTGTACCGGAAGGCGGTCGCGCTCACGCCAGATTTGTGGGTGGCCCGCGAGCAGCTTGGTATCAATCTCATGAGGATCGGCAAGCCGTCTGAAGCCCGTGAGCAATTAGACATGGCGTACAACAACAAGTACGACTCAAGCGAAGTGGTGAATTCGCTCACGCTCATGGACAGCTACAAGAACTTTGTGTCGCATAAGTTCGAAGGCGGCGAAGTGCGGCTGCACAAGAAGGAAGCGGCCATTCTCCAGCCTTACTTCGAAGAAGAAGTGAGCAAGGCGCGCAAGACCTACGAAGCGAAATACAAGATGAAGATGAATGTGCCGCTTGAGGTTGAGGTTTACCCCGACCACGAGGATTTTGCGGTGCGCACGATGGGGCTGCCTGGATTGGGAGCGACTGGTGTCAGCTTCGGCCCGGTTGTCGCCATGGATTCACCTTCAGCACGCAAGGGCGGGGATTATCATTGGGCCTCCACGCTCTGGCATGAACTCAGCCATAGCTACATTCTGGTGATGAGCAAGTTTCTCGTGCCGCGCTGGTTTACAGAAGGCATTAGTGTTCATGAGGAAACGATGGCCTCGCCCGATTGGGGCGACCCGGTGGAATCTGCCGTCTTGATGGCGATCAAAGAGAAGAAGTTCTTGCCCGTCGAAGATCTCGACAGCGGCTTTGTGCGTCCCAAGGATCCTCTGCAGATCGGCCTCAGCTACTTTCAAGCGGGCCAGGCGCTGGATTGGATCGTAAAGAACTATGGCCAGGATACAGTGAACGCGATGGTGAAGAGCTTTGCGGAACGCAAGACCACGACCGAAGTCGTGGAAACGCACTTAAAGCTCAAGCCCAAGGAATTCGACGCGAAGTTGCTCGAATTCATCGAATCGCGTTACGGCAAGACAGCCAACAATCTGAAGGATCTGCGCGCTGCCATTGACGGCGCTAACAAGGCACTTGCGAAAAAGGATGCCGACGCCGCTATTGTTAAAGCCCGACGTGCGGTGGAAGGTTACCCCTCAACGGCGATTCTTGCTACAGGCTATGAAGTTCTAGGCAAGGCGTATCTCGCCAAAGGGGACAAGGTGAAGGCGCGAGATGCCTGGCGCGAATATGCCAAGGCCAGTGGCCGTGAACCAGAGATTCTGAAGGATCTAGCGCGGCTTGAAGAAGAGAACGGCGACAAGGCCATGGCCGCCGCGGCGCTGAAGCGTCTCATCTACATTTCCCCAGTGGGCGACGAAGACCTGCATCGCAAGCTGGGTGAATACTATCTCGATCTCAAACAGCCAGACCGCGCGCTGCCCGCGTTTCTGGCGCAGCTGGCTTCAAAGCCAGTAGACCCCGCTGGGGCGTATTACAATTTGGCCAGATCCTACGTCGCTCTGTCGCGACCCCAACAAGCCCAGGAAGCGCTATTTCAATCTCTCGAGTTGGCACCAGGTTTCAAGCCTGCCCAGAAGCTATTACTCGAACTCGAGAATCATTCGAGCAAGGACTAATCATTCATGAGCATGACTCCCAATGAGGCATTCGACACCACCGATATCAAGGCTCGCGTCGATCGCTTCCAAACCGTTCAACAATCGCTGGTCCTCGAAGTCCGCAAGGTCATCATCGGCCAGGAAGAAGTTCTTGAACAGGTTCAGATCGCGCTGTTTGTCGGCGGCCACTGTCTGATCACCGGTTTGCCGGGCACCGCAAAAACTCTATTGGTGCGCACGCTTGCCGACAGCCTTGGCCTGAAGTTTACGCGCATCCAGTTCACGCCGGACTTGATGCCCTCTGACATCACCGGCACGGACATCATTGAGGAAGAACCGGGCACGGGCCGCCGCACCTGGACTTTTGTTCCGGGTCCGATCTTCGGCAATGTCGTGCTCGCCGACGAAATCAACCGTACGCCACCCAAAACGCAGTCGGCCTTGCTTGAAGCCATGCAGGAGCGGACTGTCACGGTGCGCGGATCTCATCACAAATTGCCAAGCCCCTTCTTCGTGCTGGCCACGCAAAACCCGATTGAACTTGAGGGCACCTACCCGCTGCCCGAAGCGCAGTTGGACCGCTTCCTGTTCAACACCGTGCTCGACTATCTCAGCGCGGAAGAAGAGTTGAAGGTGATCGGGCTGACGACTACAACTTCATCGGCCCGCGCTGAAGCAATCACCACTGCTGAAGAAATGCTCGGCTTCCAGACGCTGGTGCGAATGGTGCCGATCGCCGAAAGCATTGCCCGCTATGCTGTTGCGCTGGTTCGTGCATCGCGCCATAGCGACGCGAGTTCGCCGGACTTCGTCAAGAAGTATGTAAACTTCGGCGCGAGCGTGCGCGGCATTCAGAATCTTGTGCTTGCAGCCAAGGCGCGCGCATTGATGTCGGGCCGCTACCACGTCACCTACGAAGACATCCAAAAGCTCTACACCCCGATCCTGCGCCATCGCATTCTTTTGAACTTCCAGGCGGAAAGCGACAAACTGGCCACCGACGCTTTGCTGGCCAAGATTTTGAATCACGTTCCGGTGCCCAAGGAGTAGTGGTTGCAACAGAACTACCTCGATCCGCATGTGCTGTCGGCGATCTCCGGTCTTGACCTGGTCGCGAAAACTGTCGTGCAAGGATTCATCAACGGCCTGCACCGTTCGCCGGATTTCGGCTTCAGCCAGGAATTTGCCGAGTACCGCATGTACTCGCCCGGAGACGACCTGCGGCACGTCGATTGGAATGTTTATGCTCGGGCCGAGCGCATGTACCTCAAGCGCTACAAGGGCGAAACGAACACCAAGGTTACGGTTCTGCTTGATTTGTCGAAGTCGATGAGCTTTGGCAAGAAACCCAACAAGCTTGAGTACTCGCGCTATCTGGTTTCAAGCCTCGTTTATCTGGCTGTGCAGCAGCGTGATGCCACAGGGCTGATCTTGTTCGATGACGAAGTGCGCCAGTTCATTCCGCCGGCCTCAAGGGTTGGTCATTTGCAAAAGGTGCTTCATGCCGTAGAGAAGGCCGAGGTTGGGCAACACACCAACTTTGCCAAACCCTTCTCGCAGTTTCTTGAGTACATTCGTCAGCGCGGTCTCGTGATTGTCGTCTCTGATTTCTATGCTGACCCGGAAACCGTGATTCAAACGATTGCTCCTCTGCGCTGGAAAAAGAATGAAGTCGTTCTGTTTCATATCCTCGACCGGCAGGAGTTAGAGCCATCCATCGCTGGCCCGGCCACGATGATTGATATCGAAAGCGGCGAAGCCGTCGAGGTGACCCCCGAATACCTCAAAACCGAGTACCGCGCCAAGATGAACCAGCACATTGAAGATCTGCACTCGAAGGCGCAAGGCGCAGGGATGGAATATTTTCTGATGCCGACCGACAAGCCTCTCGACGCAGGGCTTCGTGAATACCTGGCTGCTCGTAAGGGGAGGATGTAACCGACGATGGGCTTGCTTTCTCCATGGTGGTTGCTGGCAGGTGTGGTCGGTGCTGGGCTGCCCGTTTGGTTGCATCTGTTGCAGCAGCACAAACAGGACCCGGTCGAGTTTGCCTCGACAATGTTGCTTGAGAAGCGCACCGAGTCGACCACCTACCAACGCCGTCTCAAATACAAGTTGTTGATGGCGTTGCGGCTGCTGCTGCTTTTATTAATTGCGCTCGCCTTTGCGCAGCCCTACTTGAGCAAGCCCCCGGCCATCCTGAATGCGGGCAACACCCTCCACATCGTCGTCGTTGACAATTCGTTTTCGATGCGTGAAGGCGACCGGCTTGCTGCGGCGAAATCGGAAGCTACTTCGGCCTTACCAACCGCAGCCGCAGCTCAAGTGTGGAGCCTCGGGAGCCATGTCAGCTACTTGAGCCAGACGTCAAAAGATCGGGGCGAGCTGACAGGAGCGATCAACAGCATCGGGGCCAGTGACGAGAAATCGAGCTTCGCCGAATTGTCGCGTGCCCTGCGCGATTCGGCCCGGTCCAACTCGCGTCCGCTCAAGGTGACGTTTGTCACCGATGCGCAACGCACTGCGCTTCCTCCCTCGTTTGCAGACCTCTCGCTTGAGCCCGGCAGCGAACTCAAGGTGGTTGATATCGGTCGTAAGCTCGCGAACTATACGATTGAAGCCGTCAATGCTCCCAAGACGCTTTCTGATCTATCGAAGGCCAAGGTAAACGTTACCGTGGCTGGCATCAATGCGCCCGCCGCCAAGAAGACTGTGGTTCTCAAAGTGAATGGCCGAAGTCTTGCAACGAAGACTGTGGAAGTACCAGAGAACGGTCGCGCGACGGTCGAGTTCACGGGGCTCGAGGGTCCTTACGGTTGGCTCCGCGGGGAAGTAGAGATTTCCGATAGCGATGCGTTATCTGACGACAATCGCTTCTATTTCGCCGTAGAAAAAGCCGATCCCCGGAAAGTGCTCTTGATCGAAGAACAGCGCAGCACACGGGCGGGTTTCTACTTTAAGGCAGCTCTCGAATCGAGCGCACAGAGTTTCTTCGCCGTTGAGGAGCTCAGCGCCGGAGCGGCCGCTGCCGCGAATCTTTCCAACTATGCTTTCGTTGTTTTGAACGACCCCGGTGTTAACATCAAGGGCATTGAGACAACGCTGCGCAAGTATGTTGAATCTGGCGGTACGATCTGGATCGCCGCAGGCCCGCAATCGGCTGCAATGCCGACGATTCCGGTGGCAGGCTTCACCTCAGGCGGATCGAAGGTGGCCTCGCGCGGCACGTGGCGATTCTTTGCCCCCGCCAATGTCGATCCCACGTTTCCGTCTTTGCGCCGTACCGGGCGGCTCGAAGGAGTTCGCTTCTTTCAGTTCGCTAGTATTACGGCACCTGAGGGGGCTTTAGTCGCTGCAAGGCTTGAAGATGGCAGCCCGCTGCTGATCGAGAAGATCATGGGTGAGGGCAAGGTGCTGGTTTTTGCTTCGACCTTCGATAACATCTCGAACGATCTGCCCGTCAAGCCTGGCTTTGTTCCATTTGTAGAGCAGACGGCCGACTACCTGGGCCGCGTCGAAGACCGCGCGAATTCGTTTCTTGTGGATTCGTATCTGGATCTTCGTTCTGATCAGAAGCGAGCCAGCTCTGTGGAAGTGATCGGCCCGAAGGGCGACCGTGCGCTGAGCCTGAAGGAAGCTGCCGCAGCCAATACGCTGCGGCTGACCGAAGCGGGCTTTTACGATGTGCGCCGCGAAAACGACCGGCAGGAATTGGTGGCTGTGAATGTGGATCGGCGCGAATCGGCGTTGGAGCCGGTGGGTAAGGAAAACCTCCAACTGTGGGAGCAATCCGGTAGGGGTGCTGCTGCCGCTGGCGGGCAACCCGCGGGTCTGGACAGCCCGGCGCCCGAGTCGCAAAGTTTTTGGTGGTGGGTGGCCGTGGCCGCCTTTCTCGCGTTAATGGCTGAAAGTTTTCTTTCGGCCCGTTTTTTGCAAGTGAAAGCATAAGGAGTACCGCAATGGCATTTGAGTATCTGAACCGGTATCTGGAGCGTGTGCGTCGCCGGCTGCTGGCTGGTGCTGTTCTGAAGGGTGCGGCCATCGCGGCTGCTGTCGCTCTGGCCATGACGGTCTTGCTTGTCGCCATCAACTACCGCCTCGACGTGCAGCCGGAAAACTGGAACTGGTCTCGTGCCCTGTTGTTTCTCAGCATCGCTGCGGCGCTCATCTTCGGCATTGTCACGCCGGTGTTGCTGATCAATCGCCGCCGCGCCGCACAAAGCATCGAGTCTGCTGTGCCTGGTCTTGACCAGCGGCTGATGACTTGCCTCGAGAACAAGGATCAATCGAACCCGATGGTCGCTCTCGTCGCCGAGCAGGCCTGGGAGCAGGCGCGTGGGGTAGAGCCTTCTCAACTCGTAAAAAGTTCCTGGCTCGCGAGTTTTGCCGGTGCAGCCAGCGTAAGTCTGGCTGTTCTGACCTGGTTGATTTTGGGTACTCCCGGATGGATCGGGCAGGGAAGTGCTTTGTTGTGGGGTGGCATTCCGAAGGCGAACAGCGTCTTCAATCGTGAGCTCAAAGTAGAACCTGGTTCCACCAAGGTACGCCGCCGCGCCGACCAGATGATCACTGCCAAGATCACGGGTATCAATCCGCCAAGCGTCAAAATTTTCGCCCGCTTTCACAAAGCTGCCAAGTGGGAAGAAGTTCCGATGATGCCGGTGAACGGTAGCGTTGATGAATGGAATTTTCTCTTTGCCGGGCTCGCCGATAGCGTGGATTACTATGTGGTCGCGGGTAGCTTCAAGAGCCAGCAGTACACTTTGACGGCTGTCGATCTGCCGGGCATCAAGAAGTACAAGACTACCTACAAGTTCCCGAGCTGGTCTGGGATGCCCGATGAAGTAGAGAACCCGGGTGGCGATTTGCGTGCGGTTACGGGTACATCAGCTTATCTCGAAATCGAGACCGACAAACCTCTGGAAACCCCGGTCCTTGTCATGGATAACGGGACGCGAGTGCCGGTCACCAGCGAATCTCCCACCAAGCACTTGGTGACGGTGGCTATCAACCGCGATGGTGCATTCCATCTCGCCATGCTGGAGAATGGCAAGGCGGTGCGGTTGAGTGATGACTATTTCATCGAAGCATTGAAAGAAGGCCCGCCTGAGATCAAGATCTCGCGTCCGGGCCGCGATGCGAAAGTCAGCCCGATTGAAGAGGTCGCCTTTGCCGTGGACGCGACTGACGATTTCGGCCTCAATTCGATGACACTTCACTATTCGGTCAATGGTGGGCAGGAACAAACCGTGAATCTGCCTGTGAAGAGAGGCAGCAAATCCGGAGAAGGTTCGCACATGCTAGCCCTCGAGGATTTCAAGCTGAGCCCCGGCGACAACGTCATGTTTTATGCCAAAGCGAGGGACGCAAAGTCTGCAAGCACGACGGACGTATTCTTCCTCGAGGCTCAACCCTACGAACGTGAATTGCGCCAGAGCCAGCAGATGGGTGGCGGCGGTGGTGGTGGCGAGCAGCAGGATGGAAACATTGTGCAGCGACAGAAGGAAATCATTAGCGCCACCTTCCAGGAAGAAAGAGGCAAGAAGCCCTCTGCGGAACAAAAGGAAAACGCGAAGTTCCTCAGTGATACTCAGGAAAAGCTCCGGCAGCAGGCTCAGACCTTTGTTCAGCGCATCCGCGCTCGTCAGCTCGCTGGACAAAACGAGACGATCGAAGCCATGGCCAAAGATATGACCGAGGCCGCTAACGCCATGGTCCCGGCCGTTGAGGCTCTACGTTCGATGAAGTTCAAGGACGCGCTTCCGCACGAGCAAAAGGCATTGCAATATCTGCAACGGGCCGAAGCTCGCCGTAAGGAAATCGAAGTGGCCATGGGGCAACAGGGCGGCGGGGGCGGTGGCGGCATGCAGCGCGACCTCGAAAGCCTGCTCGACCTCGAGCTCGATACGGAAAAGAACCAGTACGAAACTGGCCAGCAAATGACCGCCGAGCAAAAGCAAAAAGAAGTTGACGAGGCGATGCGCAAACTCGAAGAACTGGCACGGCGTCAACAGGAATTGGCCAACGGTTCAAACCCGAACCAGCAGGCTTCTGAAAAGCGCTGGCAGCAGGAAATGCTCCGCCGCGAGGCCGAGAAGCTGCAGCAGGAACTGGAGCGCATGCAGCGCAATCAACAGCAGAGCCAGCAGCAACAAGGTGGTCAATCCTCATCGTCGAGTCAGTCTTCGAACGGCCAACAGGGCCAACAGCAGAGCCGCCAGCAAAATCGGCTCAATCGCGACCCCCGCGTCGACAAGGCTATGGAGCAGTTGAAGGAAGCCACGAACGACATGCGCCGGGCCTCCTCAAATCAACAGCAGGGACAACAAAGCGAAGGGCAAGCGCGCCGGGCCGCTGAGCGGTTGAACGAGGCGAAAAATCTGCTCCGCGAATCCGAAAAGCAAGGCCGCGAACAACAACTTGGCGAGATGTCTCGCCGTAGCGAAGAAATCGCCCGGCGTCAGCGAGAGTTCGAGAACAAGATGAAGCAGCAGTATGGACAGGGCGATAACCGGAACCCCGGCGCCCGCTCGGATAGCTTCCGCGAAGGTCAGGACCCACAAACTGCCAACCGTCTGGCCGACGAAAAATCAAGGCTCATGGAGGACTACCAGAAGTTTGAGAAAGACCTGCAGGATGCTGCGAGACAGTTGCGCGGCTCTCAGCGCAGCGCCTCGGCCAAGCTGCAGGAAGGTCTGGGCGATGCCCAAAAAGAAGACCTGAATCTCAAACTCAAAATGATGAGCGAGCATATTCGCCGCGGATATGGGCAATACATGTCCGGCCGTGAGCGCGAGATTACGCGAGCCCTCGATAACTTGCGCGACAAGGTCAAAGAAGCCGAAAAGATGGCGGGCCCGGGGGGAACCAAGTCCGATCCAACCGAGAAGGCACTGGCACAAGTAGAGCAGTTGCGGCAGCAGATTGCCGAATTGACGCGCCAGCAGCAACAGGCGGGTAACCAGCAGGGCAATCAACAAGGCAACCAGCCCGGCAATCAAAAGGGGCAACCAGGCCAAAAGGGCCAGGGTCAGCAGCCGGGCCAACAACAAGGTCAAGGCCAGCAGGGAGGCCAGCAGGGTGGCCAAGGTCAACAACCTGGACAAGGTCAAGGCCAACAGGCTGGCAACCAACAAGGCAACCAGCCCGGTCAACAAGGTCAGCCAGCTGGTAACTCCGGCGGTCGCGGTCAGGACGGCAGGCCGAATGAGCAGCGTGGCGGTGGTGGCAGCAGCCCCTTCCGCGACTATGGTGCGATGAACTCAGGTCAGAATCAGCCCAATCTGCCGAACGCGCCCGAGGTCCGCAGCATTGAGCGCAATTTCTCCCAAAGCCTGCGCGATCTGGAGCAAATGCGTGGACGCCTCGGCGGCACTCCCGAAGACCAAGCTGAAATTCAAAAGCTGTTGAAGGACATGGCTGCGCTCGATCCGAATAAGTTCAAGGGCAACCCGGCGCTGGTGGATCAGATGCGGTCGCAATTGCTTCCTGTGCTCGAGCAGCTTGAACTCAAGCTGCGTCGTGACGCCGAAGGCAAAGAGGGTAGTGGTGAAGCGCGAAGCGCTACGCCAGACCGTGTCCCGAGTGGTTACGCAGATCAGGTGGCTGAGTACTTCCGTCGTCTCAGCAAAGGTTCGGCTGCGCCGAAGAAGAACTAGAAGAACACTCGGATCGCTTCAAATTCTGTTTCGAAGGTGTCGAGGATGTCAGATGCATTTGCCGCAAAGCCAAGTGCCTCAAGCGTGGCCATTGCATTGACGCGCGATGGCTCGGCCACGCCTTCAACGGCGGTGACGTGCAAGCCCATATGATGCGTGACTGCGTCCGCCGTAAAGATAATGCGGCTGAGCAGCATGCCAGGCCCAGGTTCGAGAACGACCTTTTCTTCTTCTGGCGTATGGTGAAACTCCACCCCTCGAACGATGTCCTCAGGTAAGTTCCAGGCCTTCAAGGTCATGGCCGAAAGTTCGGGGTGGGTAAAGCCAGTCGTTGCCCGTTCGCAATCGACGATCGAACCCTTGCCTTCTTCCATCATTTTCTGGATCTCGAGGAACTGCTCAGGCAGAGCGGCGGCAATCAGAAGTTTGCCGTAGTCATGGAGCAATCCAGCCAGAAAAGCTCCTTCTGGATAGCGGCAAACGGTATTCTGCGCCAACAGATCGGACATCAGCGCAACCCCTGCCCCATGCAGGTTGAACTGCGCCATCGACCAAGGCGGGATCGTTTTTGTACTCTGCCACAGCCGTGCAATCGAAAGACTCAATAGGAAGTTGCGCAGTCGAACCAGGCCAAGCACGCTCACTGCATGCGAGATCGAATTGATTCTGCTGCGACGAGCCATGGCAGCGCTGTTGACCAATCGCAGCACGTGCCCAGAAAGAACGGTGTCCTTTTCGATCAGGCTGGCAAGCTCACTAAAGCGCACGTCTTCACTGGCGAGGCTGCCAAGCAGACGGTTCAGGATCGGGGAGAACGGAGGAAGGTTATTCAACACCCGCTGTAGCTTTTGACGATGGAGCAATTGCCGATTCTCGGCATTCATCACGTCGGTCGCTGCGGGTGGAGGGATCTTCCCTGATTCCTTTTGGGGTAGCGGCATAAGCTCCACCTTTGTCATATCGTCGCCGTCAGCTCGATCTTGAACGGCGATAATGTAAAAAGTGGTAGCCATCGAAACGAAAAACCTTCGAAAGACTTATGGATCCAAGGCTGCGGTGGATGGCGTGAGCCTTTCCGTACCCCAGGGCTGCTTTTATGGCTTCCTTGGGCCAAACGGTGCAGGTAAAACTACCACCATCAAAATGTTGATGGGAGTAGCCCAGCCGACATCAGGCGAGATATTCCTTTTGGGTGAGCAAATCGATCCCAATCTTCCCGCCGCTGGCTTAAAGGCGAAGCAATCCATTGGCCTCGTGCCCGATGAAACTTTGCTCTTCGATAACCTCACAGGCCCTGAGTATCTCGAATTCATCAGCCGGATGTACGGTCTGGGGCGTGCGCTCTCGGCTGAAAGATCGAAGGAGCTGATCTCTTTCTTTGAACTCGACGCCGCGGGTCGCAAGTTAATCTCGGAATACTCCAAAGGCATGCGCAAGCGCGTCGCCATGGCCGCCGCTTTGATTCACCGTCCAAAGCTCTTCTTGATGGATGAACCGTTTGAGGGCGTCGACGCCGTGGGCGCGCGGCTGATGAAAGACCTTTTGCTGGATCTCGTCAAGGGCGGCGCGACGATCTTTCTGACCTCGCATGTGCTCGAAGTCGTAGAGCGCCTCTGTGACCGGATCGCGATCATCCACGAAGGAAAACTCGTTGCCGAAGGAACGCTCGATGAACTCCGCGACGGCGGCGAGCGGGAAACACTGGAAGACCTGTTCGTTCGCACCGTTGGCGAGCAGAACCGCACCGCGGCGGATCTGTCATGGCTCTAGCCGAATCTCCAGGCGCAGCCATTCTGTGGGCCCAATGGCGCACCATCCTTAATTTTTACCGGCGTCCACAAATGGGCGGCTACTGGTTCGGCACGATCTTGATGGCCATCTGGTATCTCATGCTGGCCGGCGGCGGGGTCGGGATTGCGTTTCTGCTGAGTCGTGTGAAACCCAGCGAGTTTGAAGGGTTCGAGCTCGCGCTGACCTTTGGTTTTCTCGCGGCATTTCTCTACTGGCAGGTTGTGCCCGTGTTTCTTGCCTCCACTGGAATGGCGCTGGATACCAAGCGGCTCAAGGTCTATCCCGTGCCAGAGCGGCAATTGTTTTTGATCGAAGTGTTATTGCGGCTCTCGACGGGGCTAGAAGTGCTGCTTCTGCTCGGGGGCGCTTTCTTCGGCTTGCTGTTCAATGCCGAGATTTCGAAATGGGCTCCCTTTACGCTTCTCATTTTCGTCGCATTCAATTTGTACCTTTCCGCAGGCGTGAAGGATCTGGTGGGACGGTTGATGGAGCGCAAGGGGGTTCGCGAAGTTGTAGTGCTGGGGCTTGTCCTCATGATGGTGATTCCACAAATGGTGGCCATGATGGGGTTGCCGCCTGGCGTGAAGAGCGCCCTACTCAATTTCAATCAGTCCTACTTTCCGTGGGGCGTCGCTGCCGGCCTCGCCATCGGTCGCAATCTCTTGTTGAACTGCATTCTTGCCGGGCTCTACCTGGCGGCGGCGATCTGGTTCGGGCGTTGGCAGTTCCACCGCAGTCTGCATTTCGATGCGGATGCAGTGCGCGCCGACTCAGGCCATGGTGGCACCACCACCGGCGCCCGCTGGAACGATCTGCTGTTTCGCTGGCCGAGGCGTCTGTTTCGGGATCCACTGGCGGCACTTGTCGAAAAAGAGCTACAAACGCTCGCCAGAAGCTCACGCTTCCGCCTGGTCTTCTTTATGGGCTTTACGTTTGGGCTAGTGGTCTGGTTGCCGCTCGCCTTTGGCCGTCATGGCTTGACGAGATCCGGCCCGATCGCGAGTAATTTTCTAACCTGGATCAGCGTTTACTCCGTAATGATGTTGGGCGAGGTTGCGCTGTTCAACAGCCTGGGCTTCGACCGTTTGGCTGCACAGTTGTACTGGATTGCCCCGGTCCCGATGCGTACCGTCCTTCTGGCCAAGAACATCACCGCCAGCGTATTTATCTTTGTGGAACTCACGATCATCACCCTGGTTTGTCTCTTGCTGCGCCTGCCGATTGGTGGCATCAAAATCGCAGAGGCATTTGCCGTGACGATCGTACTTGCCGTCTTCTTCACCGGCCTCGGTAACCTTGGCACCGTGTACTATCCGCATGCCGCCAACCCACAGAATTCCTGGCGTGCCCGCAGCGGCAGCAAGTTTCAGCTGTGGAGGTTAATCGCTTATCCGCTGCTCGGCATTCCCGTCGGATTTGCTTACCTGGCGCGATACGCTTTCGACTCGCAGTGGGCATTTTTCGGTGTTCTGCTGATCGTCCTTTTCATGGCAGCGGCTTTCTATTCCGTTGCGATGGACACCGCCGAAGAGGCTGGGCGTGAACGCCGCGAGTTGATACTAAGTGCCTTGAGCCAGGGCGAAGGACCCATCGGATCGTGATGCGAAAAATCATAGAATGCGTGCCGAACTTTTCGGAAGGTCGAGAAGAATCCACGCTGATGGCACTGGCCCGAGCGATCGAATCGGTCCCGAATGTCACCTTGCTTGGACGCGAAGCTGACATCGATCATCACCGCAGCGTGTTCACGATGGCAGGCGAACCTGAGGCGGTGCTTGAAGCCGCCATTCGAGTTGTCGGTGAAGCTGCTGCCCGCATCGATCTTACGCGCCATCGCGGTGAGCATCTCCGTCTCGGGGCAGCCGACGTTCTGCCTTTTGTGCCCGTGCGCGGCGTCTCCCTGACTGAATGCGTGGAGTTGGCCTGGCGCGCCGGCGAGGCCATTTGGCAGCGCTTTGGTGTGCCGGTTTATTTCTATGAAGCCGCTGCGAAGTCGCCGGATCGTGTGCGGCTAGAAGACGTGCGCCGCGGCCAATTCGAAGGCTTGCTTCAAGAACTGAAAGCTGGTTCCGGCCGTGTTCCCGATATCGGTGCCGGTCAGCTTCATCCTACTGCTGGCGCTGTGATCGTTGGCGCGCGCAAGTTTCTCATCGCCTACAACATCAATCTCGCCACGGACCGGCTTGAGATCGCCAAGGCGATCGCCAAAAAGATTCGCACCAGCTCTGGCGGATTGCCGCATGTAAAGGCGATGGGGATGATGTTGCACTCCCGAGGCCTCGCGCAAGTATCGATGAACCTCACGGATTTCGAGCAGACACCAGTGCACGAAGTGTTTGCCGCAGTCGAGCGCGAAGCGGCGGCTTATGGTGTCAGTGTTGCCGGGAGCGAATTGATTGGCTTCATTCCCAGGCATGCCGTCGAGATGGGCTTTCGCGCAGCGCTTAAATTCGAGCAGTTCACCAGCGGCTCAGTGCTGGAAAACGCGCTCGACGCTAAACTGGAATCATAGTGCTTGTATCCATTGAGCCAGCGAGAGCCAAACGTCCAGAGTGGCTAAAGGCCCCGGCACCGGTTGGTGAAAACTACCGCGACCTGAAGCAATTGGTGACGGATCTCAAACTCCACACCGTCTGCGAAAGCGCCGCTTGCCCCAATATCGGGGACTGCTGGAATCGCAAGACGGCCACCTTCATGATCCTCGGCAATCTCTGCACGCGCCGCTGCGGCTTTTGCGCAGTACAGAAGGGCGCTCCGCTTGAAGTGGATCATGATGAGCCTCGCCGCGTTGCAGAGGCGGTCTCCCGCATGGGGCTCAAGTTTGCCGTGATCACCAGCGTAAATCGTGATGATCAGCCGGATGGCGGCGCTGGCATCTTTGCAGCAACGATTCGCGCCATCCGCGAGCGCATTCCCGGCTGTGGCGTGGAAGTGCTGGTCCCCGATTTCCAGGGTTCTCGCGAGGCCATCGATATTGTGCTCGAAGCGCGGCCTGACGTCCTCAATCACAATACCGAAACCGTTCCCCGTCTCTACAAACAAGTTCGCCTTGGGGCCCGCTTCGAGCGCAGCCTGGAAATGCTCGCCTACGCCAAGCAAAAGAGCCCTGAGATTCCCACCAAAAGTGGCCTGATGCTGGGGCTTGGGGAAACTCTCGACGAAATGCGTGACGTCATGCGACAACTCCGCGCTCACCAGGTTGATATCGTCACTCTCGGCCAATATTTGCGGCCATCTTCGAAGCATCTTCCCATCGTTCGCTACGTTCCCGTCGAGGAGTTTGCCGCCCTCCGGCAATTTGGCGTCGAACTCGGCTTCCGGCATGTGGAGAGCGGTCCTTTAGTTCGCTCTAGCTATCACGCCGACGAAGCCGTAAAATAGGCGAAGAGATCACGAACATTGGAAGACTCCCTCAAGGCGCAACTCGCGCTCTTGCGCAAACGCATCGAGAAAGTTGACGCTCGCTTTCAGCCCGTTGAACGGGTCGATGATTCCAGTGCGCTGGGAGGCGTCGAAGTCGAGACCAGCCTCGGATGTCATCTGGAGTTGGATCGCCACTACCCGCTCGATCACGAGCACGGCAATGTGATTGTAGAGCGCTTATCACCGCTTCAGGCCAAGCCTTGGGTCTACCTTGATACCGAGACCACCGGGCTTGCCGGAGGGGCCGGGACGATGGCCTTCCTCATCGGCGCTGCATCGATGGAACCTGACGGGTTCCGCCTCAAGCAGTGGTTCATCCGCGAGCATGGCGAAGAAGCCAGCGCCTTGAGTTCGCTTGCGAGCTATCTGAGCCGCTTTGAGACCGTGGTGACGTACAACGGACGTAGCTATGACCAGCCGCTGCTCGAAACCCGCTACACGCTGTCGAGGCAACGGACACCGTTTTCACGTCTGGAGCATTTGGACCTGCTCTATGGAGCCAGAAGACTGTGGAAGATGCGCTTTGAGTCCTGCCGTTTGGTCGAACTGGAGCGCCAGATTCTGGGTCACGAGCGGGTGGGTGACGTCCCGGGAGAGCTGATTCCTCAACTCTATTTTGAATACCTCCGCACGGGCCGGGCAGGAAAGCTTCAAGCCGTGCTCGAACACAACGCGCTCGACATTCTTTCTCTTGCGTTTCTGGCTGCCATCATCCCGGGCGTGTTTGAAGACCCACTGGGAGCGACTTTGCGGCATGGCGCTGAATTGTCTGGCCTGGCACGCTGGCTGGAAGCAGAAGGGCGCCTTGAAGAAGCTGCCGCGATGTATCGCCGCGCCGTGGATGCTCCGATTTCAGACGAACTCTTGTTTCGAAGCCTTTGGGCGTTGGGCTTGATCGAAAAGAAGCGAGAAAATTGGCCTGCAGCTCTCACCATCTGGACAGATCTTGCATCAGGGCGAAACCCTTTCCGGGGTGAGGCACTGGTAGAACTTGCCAAGTATTACGAGCACCGGGAAAAGAACTGGTTTATGGCGCTTGAGTGTACGATCGCTGCGGCTAAGTTATGCCCGCCGGACGAAATCACCCAGCGTAGACTTCGACTTGAGACGAAGATCGAGAAACCGCGCAGTCGCCGCTTGCCGGGAGTGAGTGGTTTACTTTAGTTCTTTTGATCTATTCCGCCTGATTGCTTAGGGCTTTTTTGCACACGACTTGGGACCGGAGCGCGTGTCATACCATAATGGGGCCTCGTATGCAGCTAAGTCACACCATCGGTGAGAGTGACGTTTAATGGAGAGTCGCCGCTGGATTTGTCTCGACGTCTTGCGCGGTGCCGCTGCTATTGCCGTGTTCTGTTTTCACTTCGCGGGGCTCACTGCGGCGTGGAGCTCATCTCTCAAGGCTTGGGAGATCTTCACCCTTTTGGCTGGTTTTGGCGGAAGTCTGGGGACGAATTTCCTGCTCCTCCTGAGCGGCTTTCTGATTGGCAAGTCTGAAGCTGAGGGCGCCTCTCGCTACTGGCCGCTATTGCTGAAGCGATCCGTCCGCATTTATGTCCCTTACGCCTTTTGGGTCTTTGCGGCATTATTTTTGTGGGCCATGATCCCGTCTTTAGCCAAGCAGCCGTTCAGCTCCCTCGGTGCAGAGTATTTGTTGCAGCAGTTAGTCTTGATTCCGGGTTTGTTTCCCCAACGGCCCGTACTGACTGTAAGTTGGACTTTGAGTTTCGTCTTCGCGGGTTACATCTTGCTTCCAGCGATGGCTCAACTTTGCCGTCGTGCGTTCGGTTCAAAACTGAATTTGGCCTGGGTGTGGTTAGGTGCCACGATTGCAGTGATCCTGTGCGCTGTGCTGGGAGATCTGGTCTCAATCCGGTTGTCCTACATCCCGATGGGGGCTTTGCTTGCTGAAGTCGTAATGGTTCAGGGTGTGGTTTTGAAGCAACGCCATCAAATGATCTTTGCGGCGGTGTCTGCCGCGGTTCTGCTTCTCTTTCGGTACGCAATCCAGAATTGGCATCTTGTCCCGAGTGATCCGAAGTTCTTGTACAGCCTTTGCGGGCTGGCGGCGGGATCCATCCTGGTCCTCTTGCTTTTCTCTTGCGAGTCGATCCTGCGGCGGAGATTCTTAAGCTGGCCATCGCGCCTGTTGCGCTCGGTAGGCGTAAGAGGATATTCGTTCTATCTGCTCCACGGAGCGGTGACCAAGGTTGCCGTCTTTGGACTGGCTTCGATGTGGAGTTGGCAGCAATGGCCCCTGTGGCTTTGCGTAGGTGCACTCGCTGGATGTTTTGTGCTCACTCTGATGGCTGCATCTGCAAGCTGTACGCTGCTCGAAAAACAAGCCACCATCTTCGTGCTCGCTTTCCTGCGGCATCGGGGCAGGGAAGTCAGCTATCCCTTGGTCGCCAACTGCCGGTAAGTGTAAAGCTCGACGTTGTGTTGTGCCAGCAGATCTTTGGCTTCGTTGCTGGTCCAGAACTGATAGTCTGCCCAGCGGTATTCCCAGGAATTGCTGATGGCGCGGATCTCGGCGTCATCTTTGGCCAGGTGAATGATCAGCTTGGTCACGCCGGGCTTTAGGTCTTCGATCAACTTTTTGTAGCTCACTCTGCGCTCGGCGTAGTTCTTGCCAGGTACACCAGTGATCAGGCGGTCCAGCATGGCATAGCCCTGCTTTTCTTTCTCGCGAAGCATATCAAGTGTGATCGGATATGCCTTCAATTCCGCCTCCGGAATTCCATTCGGTTTCGGGAGCATGCAGGGAACGTTGAACTCTTTGGCGAGCTTCGTATAGACCTCGAAGTAGTCAGGTCGCGCGTAAAGAGTACCCATGTGCGTGTCGATATGCGTGAAGGCCAAGCCGTATCGCTGGGCCCGCTCGATCTGCGCGCGAAGTTCTGTTTCTATCTCTGCGGGGGTAGCGTTGGTGGCTGTCGAACGCACATCGCGCCACATATATCCCTCTGCATCAATCAACCCCTTCACTTTATCGATTGAGGCGACGGGTCTCCATCGGAAGTTCTTCCATTCGCTGGTCAGCGTGAGGTGAACCCCAAGATCGTATTTCGGATTCTCCTTCGCCCAGGCGCAAAATTCCTGAACCCAGGGACAAGGCAGCATGACACTGGCCGAAGACACCAGGCCATTTTCCATCGCCTCACGAGTGGCAATATTTGTGGAGTGGCACATCCCGGCGTCGTCGGCGTGGACGATCAGCCGCTTTTTGGGAGCTTGAGCAACTGTTGGAATCGCTCCAGCTAGGGCAAAAAAGTTACGGCGCAGCATATTTTCGATTATCGCTTTTTAACTTCTGGCCGTTTGGCATCGAAGTTGCCTAACCGTTGGTATGAAGGTTCAACCCTCACTACAGCCAGCTTCTCGTTCTACCCTTTGGGGCGAATACGCCGGCCGCTCTGGCCGCCGTGGAATCGGCGATCTGGCAGCATCAAAACCAAATGCTGCACCTGTGAAATCGTTTCAAGGTGCGCTGGCCAATTCCAAATCGGTCAGCGTACAGGCCAGCGTGGCCCAAATTGGAACAGCACCCAACCGCAGTTCCAACGCGAACATATTGAAGGCGATCGGGGCCAGGACTGCCAATATCTCGGCACCGCGGCAAAACTCTGCCGCTGATGGCGCAGGCCGCGCCCCCAACAATCCGCCCCGAGGGAGTGCCCCGCCACCCGCAAATTCAGGTGACACAGCAAACAATCCCGCCACTCCTGCCGCGCCGGCTATCCCGGTGAAGTTCAATCCGCTCCAGCAGAATTGGCTCGACGCCAATACCGGGCCCTACGCCAATATCATGAAGGCCAACCTCGAGAGGGCGCAGCCCTTCCAGATCGATGGCGTGGATATTCGTTGGTCCAATGGGTCCACTGGTAAACCTGAGTTCAGCCAGCGCGCCGTGGGGAATGTCTCGGATACGAGCGGCCGCGAATTCGCCCAGCTTTTTGGAGGCACTCTTGTAAGAGGTCCCTTCGAGACCTTCGGCACCAGCCAGCGCGACCAATACATACGCATGCCGAACGGCCAAATGATCGAGGCATCCGTCCTGGCCAGCCAGCTCAACGCCGCCAGATCCGCGGCTGATCCCTTCTCGGCAACCCAAAGTGTCCTCGAAATCTACAAGGTAGAAATCGACAATTTCAACCTGGCTACTTCCACCAACGCGATCGACATGATGAGCAAAGGGATGATGATCCCCAGCTTCCCCTCGAACCGGATGACCTAACGCCGCCGCCGGTTCACGACAATCGGCGTCGAAACGGCCGAGCCAGAAGAATCCACCAGCTTCACGGGCTGGTCACTTATAGGCGTGATTTTCATCTCGTCGCCTTCAATCTGCACCAGCAGGAAGTGTACCTGCTGTGAGCAGGCGCGGATGTTGCGCACCTTCATCCTGGGATTGCGTTTATGGCCTAAAGACGCAAAGCTCACGCCACCATCCTTTATCGCGCAAGACAATGGATCAGTTTCGGCAAAGCAGTCGGATGTCTCGGGCCCGCCTCCAACAATGGGTGGTAAATGAAGGAGCTCCGGCGCGCTATGGTTGCAGGACGCAAAGCCTCGATCAAACAATGTTACAGTTCTCCGCTTATAAGGTGGGCTGATGCTGGCTGGCCATCGCGTGAGCTTCCAACTCAAATCGTTTGTGCATTGCGGGCTAGCATCTTTGCCGGGTCCGAACCGGGCACATGGGCAACGGAATAAACCGGGCAAGCCGCAGGACAATGGCCGGCTGGGGCGATTGCACGGCACGATTCAGCGGGAGTTGGCAGTGGATCCAGCAGCGAATTGACGCAAGGAACAAGCACGGATGGATCACTTTCGGCGGGAATAAAGCGAAAAACGGCCGCATGAAGCGCTGGGCATGAAGACCCCGGCGAGTTATTACCAGGCATCGGTGAGGCCTTGCACGGGAAGGCGCAGGAAGCAAATTACGAGGACTGTGAACGCGTGCGGAAGGTCAAACAGCACGGAATGCTGCGCTGGAAGAACCGCGATCTGTGTCTGAACCTATTGCTGTCCAAATTAGTCGGAAGCCAGCAACGGGACATTCGCCAGCATTGGCCTGGAGCGGGGCGAGGCTGCGGAATTCGGTTGAGGTTGGGGGTGAACACTGACGTCAGGTGCGAAGGCAAACAGCAGAGGCGGAGTTTCCTCGTCTAAGTTGGGTTCTTGCGAGCCATCGAAGGCCTGTCGAGGAAGAGCCAAAGGTCTCGATAGGCGAACAGTTGATACCGCAACAGCGAAATGAAGCGGGATAAGTGCGATGCCAGCTTGCTGCGTAGTTGTAGGTAGCAAATCAGCAGTAAGGCGATCAATGCTGTTCAAATTAGGATCTTCAGGGCATTAGCGCTGGTTCCAGCGAAGCTCTTGATACGCAGGTTCTGTTTGATGGCCTTGAAGAAGAGATCCACCTGCCAGCGTTGCTTATAAATTGCGGCGATGATGGCGGCGGTAAGTTCCCGGTCATTCGTTAGAAATGTCAACTCGCGGGCCGCTTCCGGATCCCGATAGCGAACCAGCCGGAAGAAGTTCTCGTTTTCTTCGCTGGCGTGCTTCACGAAGGCGACGATCTCGTCGGCGATCACACCTTGCCCTTCGGCGGGTCTGGTTTCAACCGTCACGTAAGAAGCGTTGTCCTTAAGACGAGTCACGAATTGGACCTGCTTGGCGGTCGAGGTCGCGAACCAGCTGTAGTCGCAATAGCCCCGATCCACTACCAGCATGCTGCCCTTGGGCATTTCCAATTGACTGGCGACGGCGATATCGCTGGTCTTGCTGTCGGTGATCACAGCATAATGCGGGATCAGTCCAGCATGATCGAGTAGCAGGTGCAGTTTGACCGCTCCTTTGGCAGTCCGGTATCTCGCCCAATCGAAGACCTTAGCGCAAAGATCGATCACGGTGCTGTCCAAACTCAACAGCTTGCCCGGCAGGCCGAGGCGAGGTGCCGACTGCGCCGGACCTAGCTTTGCCATCATGCTGCAGCGTAACTAGTGAAAGAGGGTCTCGTAGATTTCCCAAGGACGATGTTGATTGGCGTAGGCCAACGTCGAATGGCCTTGAGCCTTCTCAATGCCCAGTTGCCGAAGCTTTCCTTCGCTGGCCAGCAGTCCTTCCTCGATCTCACGCGGACTCCTGGCCTGGCCCAACTGGCAAAACAACATCGCCACAAATTGGTCCCAGCAGCGGAATCCAAGCGCATGCCGCTCTCCCCAATGCGTATCCACCGCAAGTTGAAACAACGGCGCTGGGACCTCCTTCAATATCTGGCTGAAAGTGCTGCATACTCGATTCATGGCGTCTCCCGCTCCGCGATTTTGATGGACAGCTCCCTGGGACATTTCATAGAGAAAATGTTCGAAAGGAGATGTTCG
>VFZU01000038.1 GCA_016870995.1 Acidobacteriota bacterium | reverse complement strand
GAAGCCACATCCGTGGACCAGGAGTATGTCCGTGCAACCCAATTACCTCTCCCCCTCGCAGCTGATGGCCCCATTACCGTCGCGCACCCAAGGCCATCTCGGGCGACTCGCGCCGCTGGCCGCTCTGCTCTCCCTGCTGGCTTGCGTCAACTTGGAAGGACAAGTCTCCTCGGCCACCCTGTCGGGATCGGTGACGGATCCATCCGGCGCCCCCGTGCCGACGGCCGCAGTCACCGCGCGCAACGTGCGAACGAACATCGAGTCCCGCACGGTTACGAATGACGAAGGGCTGTGGGTCATTCCCAATCTGCCCGGTGGCGAGTACTCCTTGCAGGTCATGCGGCAGGGTTTCCGCGTCGAGAACCGGGCTGGCCTCCGATTGGCCGTGGACCAGCGCTCCCGCGTCGACGTCGTTCTTCAGGTCGGCGATGTCAACCAATCTGTCGACGTTTCAGGACAAGCAACCCAGGTGGACGTCGAAACTTCTTCAGTGGGCCAGGTGATCGAAAACAAACGCGTCGTGGAGCTTCCGCTGAATGGGCGGAACTTCGTCCAACTGGCGAGCCTGAGCCCAGGTGCCCTGGTATCCGGCAACAGCCAGTTCACCGGCCAGCCGAGCGTGTCGGTGAACGGCAACCGTGGCGGCGCAACGGGCTTCACCATCGACGGGGCCGACAACTTCGAACAAAACGCCCAGACGGTGCAAGTCAGCCCTTCCATCGAAACAATTCAAGAATTCAAAGTTCAGAGCTCGACCTTCAGCGCCGACGCCGGCCGGCAGGCGGCCATTGTCAGCGTAATCACGAAGTCCGGCACCAACGAGTTCCACGGCAACCTCTTCCATTTCCTTCGCAACCGTGCCTTCGACGCACGCAACTTCTTCAGCACACAGAGCCAACCCGAAGACCGCAAGAGGAATCAGTTTGGAGGCACACTGGGCGGCCCCATCGCCAAAAACCGCATGTTCTTCTTCGGTGGCTACGAAGGCACGCGCCAGCGCGCCGGCGCGGTTCGCAACAGTCTGTCTCCGACCGCAGCGCAAAGGCGTGGTGATTTCACGGGACAGCCAGCTCTCTTCGATCCCCTGACAACCAATCCCACCACGCGAGTGCGAGCCCCCTTTGCTGGGAACCAAATCCCGCTCAGCCGCCTCAGCCCGCAGTCGACCGGGATCTACGAATTCATTCCACTGCCGAACGCCCCGGGCGACCGTTTCATTCAAAACAACGTCTCGCAGTCAACCAACGACCAATTCAACATTCGAATCGATCACCGCCTCACCAATAAAGACTCCTATTCGTTCCGGTTGACTCGAGATGGCAGAAACGAGAGCACCCCGGGACCCTACAGCATCAACGGCGGAGACAAGCAGAACGTGATCAACTACAACATCCTCGGCTCGTACACAAGAACGTTCACCCCAACAATCCTCAACGAACTTCGCTGGTCCACCTCTCGCTTCGATCTCGATTTCGACACACTGAGCAGCGGGTTGAGCGTCATCGACAGGCTCGGGATCACGGGATTGGACGGCCGTAAGGGAGAGAAGATTGAAGGCTTCCCCATTCTCAACGTAACCGGCTACGGCAACTTCGGCGACATCGGAATTCGTCCGCTGCAGCAGAACTTTTCGTCGCAATCGCTGATCAATACCTTCACACAGATCAAGGGGCGTCACACCTTAAAGTTCGGCGTGGACTACCGCTTATTCCGCCGTGCCGCGTTCAACGGGATCAACGCCCGCGGCAACTATAACTTCACGGGCGTGCTCACTCAGAATCCACTGCAAGCTGCCGGCACCGGGCTTGGGCTGGCGGACTTCGCCTTGGGCCTGCCATTTTCCGCCAGCCGCAACTTCCCGCGCCTTCGCCAGGTCGTAAATTGGGAGAACTTCAGTCTCTTTGCGCAGGACGACTGGAAAGCCACCAAGAAACTCACCCTCAACCTCGGCGTGCGCTACGAACTGAATCCACAGCCGCGCGAGCAGCGAAATCGCCTCGCCAGCTTCGACACCGTCAGTGGGCGGCCCATCGCGGCATCAAACGAAGATGGCGCGATCGACAAGGACGCGTTCATCTTCTTCAGCCAGAGGGAACTGGATGCGCTTGGCGTCGTCACCGGTCGTGAGTTAGGATTCCCTGGCCGCGGGTTGCGCAACACGTATTTCAAGTCCTTCGCTCCGCGCTTCGGCTTCGCCTATGACATGTTCGGCCGCGGCAAGACGGTGCTGCGCGGCGGATACGGCATCTTCTACACCTTGGTCGGCGGCAACCTCTCAACCCAGAGCATCGGGTCGGTCCCGTTCTTCCGCGGCGAGACTTTCAACAACAATGTCAACGTCCCTAACATGACGTTTGCGAACGCGTTCCCGCCCTCAACTGCAATTCCCGTACCCGAACTGTTCGCCTTCCAGAAAGAATTCCGCAACTCATACGTCCAGGAGTGGAGCTTCAACATTCAGCGGCAAGTGAGCGAATCCACCGTCGTGGAAGTGGGCTACGTTGCCAGCAAGGGCGTCTCGCTCGACGTAAACAACTATCAGATCAACCAGCCCAGAATCTTGGGGCCGGGAGCGATTCAAGCGCGCCGTCCTTGGCCGCGGTTTTCCACGATCCAGTGGAACACCACGGAAGGCAACACCGCGTATCACTCATTCCAGTCTCGTGTGGAGCGGAGGTTCCGCGCCGGTTTCACCTACTTGCTCGCCTACACGTATTCGAAAACCATCCAGGCCGTCGATACCGACCAGGACCCGGTCAACTTGCGCGAGGCGCGTTCGCTCGCCGACTTCGACACCCCACACCGCCTCGTCTCCAGCGGCGTTTACGAGCTGCCCTTCGGCCAGAAGCGGCGGTGGGGTTCGAATTGGAACAGTGTGGTCAACGGAGTACTCGGCGGATGGCAGCTCGGTGGGATTCTCGCGATGCAGTCGGGGTCGCCCTTTACGCCTGCGACCGGCCGGGACATCGCCAACAACGGACGCAACACTCGGCCCAACCGGCTGGCCTCGGGCACGCTCGAAAAGCCGACGATAGACCGCTGGTTCGATGCGTCCGCATTTGCAAATCCCGACGCCTTCACTTTCGGCAATAGTGGCAGGAACGTTCTGCGTGGCCCGAGTTCCCAAAGCTTGGACGCCATTGTGAGCAAATCGTTCGGGCTCGGGCCGGATTCACGCTATCTGCAATTCCGCTTCGAGGCCTTCAACGCTCTCAATCACGCCAACTTCGGTCAGCCGAATACGAACATCAATCAGCCCGCGCAGGTGGCACGCATCTTCACCGCCGGCGCACCGCGCATTCTGCAACTCGCTCTGAAGCTCTATTTCTAAAGGCGAACCGGCACTCAGCGCCACGGCCTCCAATTCGAGTGGCAGATGGCTTGTGACCAGCGTCTAGATGAAAGTGACAGGCATTGCTGGCGAATACACGGTAATGAGGATCCGAGCGTTGAGTGCTGCCACTGCTTTCACAGTTGCCTCTTTCAACTCAAACGTTTTGCTGTTGGGCGTCAGCCCACCGTCAATTCCAATATGAAAGGTTCGACTCTGGGCTTGATCCCAGCTCGCACGATCCGTTTTGTCAAGTTTCTCGATGAGCTTGCAAAACTTCTGCATCGTTCCGTCCATTGTCAGGTTGCCTTTTGCAACCTCTAGATTGGCCTAGTATTTCCTCTTGTGCTTCTCGCAACACAGCACCAGCAAGCGCTTGCCAAAGGCTGCAACAAGAGCAGACAGATCTTGCTTTGAACAAATTTGGAGATCCACATTGAGGAATCGGATTTCGGATCGATCAATCTCCGCGCGGGTCGGTGTATGCTTCCTCCTACCGCGCCTCGGCATAAATCCCATCCTCAACCTGCTCCAGCCAAGCCGAATCCACCCCACCCACAATCGGCTGCACCGCCAAATGCACCATCGGACAATCCGCCGCCGCCCCATGCCAGTGCTTCTCTCCGGCCCCAATGATCACGGTATCCCCCATGCTCATCGCCCGTGCTGGTTCCCCTTCTTTCTGCACCCATCCCCGCCCACTCACGACATACAACAACTGCCCTCCCGGATGCGTATGCCAGGCCGTTCGCGCCCCCGGCGAAAACGTCACCTTCACTCCACGAACCTCCATCAATCCCCCGGCCACCAGAGGCTCAATCCACACCTCTCCACGAAAATAATCCGGATTTCCAGTGACTGTCTTTTGATCTGCGATGCGCTTTAGTTCCACACCCGCATTATGGCCCAATATCCGCGAAACAGAACTTCACCCCACCCGCTTTCCGGCAACGTCTCCTCCACTCAGCCACGAATCGAAGCCTCATCCACTCCTCGCCGCAAAGCATACGCCACATTCGATTCCGTCATCATGTAGTTCACATAAAACGAGCGGCTCAACTCCACACACACTTCAAACTGCTCAGACGCCTCCACTCCAAATCCCATTCCCAACCCATCCAGCCGCATCGGATCCAGCACCAAAGCCTCTGAAGGCTTCCACGGATACCGCTCGACAAACCGTGCGAACCAAGCATCCAGATCCCCACCAACCGCAAAACTCCGGCCCGGCGAGAAATCATAAACAAGCAACCGCCCCTCGCGATCCAGCACCCGCCGCGCCTCCACAAAAAAGCTCTCCAGTTGCACGTAGTTCAGCGACCCTGCCGCAGTCATCCATCCAAAGCTGCGGTCTCGAAAGGGCAACTCTTCGGCTCGCCCCACCGCATAAGCCGCATCCCCGCTCACGCTCTTCGCCATCCCCAGCATCCCCTCGGCTGGCTCCAGCCCCACATCCAACGTCCAGCACGCGCTTACCAGCGCAATCCACTCCGGTGAGCGCGCGCTCCA
The DNA here is from genome assembly GCA_016870995.1 of Acidobacteriota bacterium. GTDB lineage: Bacteria > Acidobacteriota > Terriglobia > Bryobacterales > Bryobacteraceae > Bryobacter. Next base: position 40,987 of record VFZU01000038.1, on the reverse strand, counting down.
CCACTTTTGCATGCACGGGCAGCCGCGCCGTCGCATATCCAACACTCATCGAAGTGGTTGCGAAAGGATTCACTCACCCCTCCCCAATTCATTTGCGATCATGCGACGATTGTCGGCATGTCCACTCAAAACTACCAGAATCATGTCCAGCGGGTTCCCGGCTTTCTCGCCGTGGGTCTGGCGCTTCTCCTGTCCTTTGTAGGCTCCCTGGTCAACCTCTACAACTCCATCGGCGATCACCAACGCATCTACAGCGCCTCGCTCTTGGTAGTCTTGACCGTTTGTGTCTTCTTCGTCGCCTTCTTCTGCCGCACCTTCGCCCTCAAAGCTCAGGATCGCGGGATCCGCGCGGAAGAAAACCTCCGACACTTTGCCATGACTGGCAAACTTCTCGACCCACGCCTCACTATCCAACAGATCATCGCCCTACGCTTTGCCTCTGATGGTGAATTCCTGCAACTCGCCGCGGAGACCGCCGAAAAAGGTACCGACGCCAAGACCATCAAGCAGTCCATCAAGTCTTGGCGTGCCGACACGCACCGCGCCTAAGTTAGCGCTCCACCACCGTGGGTGGCTTCGGGGCCGCTGGCGCCACTGGCGCTGACGGCGCCGCCGGCGGATACTTCAGATCCATACGGCTCGACATGGTGCCGCCTCGCGTCACGGTCATCGTTCCGCGTTCCGTCTCCAGCACAATCCTTGGCCCGCCATTCTTTCCGCGGATCACTCCGCCCCGGTCTTCTTCCACGCGGTCCAGCGCATTCCCAAACAGATTCTCTACTTCCCCGCGTCGCGTCTTCGCCTCGATATCGTACTTTGCGTTCTCCGGCAGGTGCATCGTCACCGCTCCGCTCGAAGTCTTCGCGATAATCGTCGACAACGTCGAACTTCCCGGCGACAACTCGATATCGCCCCGGTTCAGATCAATCTCCACCGGCGTCGCAAACCCGCTCACCCGTACATCCTTCGAACGGCTTCGCAGCTTCATCGGGCCAAGAATATCTTCCACCTCAAGGTCCCCATCAGAAAGTCGAGCCCGGCCCTTCAATTTCTCAACGGACAAATTCGTTGCTTCGCTTTCGAACCGCAACAGCTTCTCAACGCGCCTAAAGTCGACACTGCCGGTAAACTGCCCAGCCACGATCGCCTGTCCAGTCACTTCGTCCAGTTCGATGTCTTCCCCGCGGGAAGCCTTCACGTCCACGTTGCCCTTTACCTTCAGCAAGCGCACAATGTCGCTCCGCCGAATGTCTACGCGCACATTGCCGCCAATATCCTGTCCACGCACTCCGGCATTCTCTGAGGTCACTTCGTAATTGCCGGTGATGTGGCTCACATCAAAATCGCCTCGGGTGCCACGGCACTCCACCGACGCGCCCTTTGGGATCTGCACCTCCAGATCGCTATCCACACGATTGTCCGTGTTGACGCGTTCCTGGTTCGTACGGATCACCACTTGATCCCCTTGCACTGTCACCTCAAGCTTCATCCGCTCATTGATGCGGTCTGCCTCAGTGCGGTCAAGTCCCATCACGGTGTTGTGGCCGCTCACGGTCACCTTATCGCTATCTCCGCCCACAAGCCGCACATTTCCTCGCCGGTTCTCCACAATGATGCGCGGCGTTTTGCCCGCTGTCACACTGGCGCTCACCGGATACTCGAATGATTCGCCGAAGATCTGCAATCCGCGCAGATTCACTCGTCCCGACCGGATCTTTTCTCGCGCATCGTACGCAAGCCACATTCCACTGGCGAACAGCGAAACGAAGATAATCAATCCCCACTCTCCGCCGCTCACTCCCCGCTTGGGCAGAGGCTGATTGCGCGACGCCAGCCAGGCAATTTCCACCAGCCGTATCACACCCCAGATAATCAGCAGGTAAGGCCAGTAATCAGCCAGCAGCCGCCACGGCGACAAGTCTGGGCGCAAGTTGTTGGCGAGAAACAGCACGCCAACGCCGATCAATACAACCGGGCCTACAAACGAATTCTTCATTGCTGTCCTCCCTTCACATACTCCGCCAATTTCAATACCCCAAACATGATGATCAACACCGGCCAGGTCCGGCTAAACCGCAGCCCACCCGCGTGATCAATCGCAATCAACGTTCCCAGCGTGATCAGAATTACTGGGCCCCGAATCGCCGCTACCAGTCCAATGCTAGTTGGCATTGCCGCTACCCTCCTTCACCCCACCATTCGCTCCCTGAATCCGCTGCATCAGCAACACGACACCGATCACAATCAGCAACACGGGCCAGAAGCGCAACAAATCATCAATCCGCAACAACCCCAGATTGTCGAGCAAAAACAGCACGCCCAGCGCAATCAGCAGAATCGGTCCCACCGGCAACTTCTGCATTCCCGCCGGCATCGTCACCAACCCGCTCATTTCATCGACGGCCTCACCCCGCTGGCGCCGCTGCGCCGTGTGGTACGCCTCAAATGGCATGTACAAGAACCAACCCATCACAAGAAATCCGATAAACGGACCCACACCCGGCCGGTCAATCAGCGAAATCAGCGACGCAAAGACGATGATGTGAAACATCCCCTTGGCATACTGCTGGTTATAAATCGCGCCCACACCGGGAATGAACCCAAGCACAAACGCCCAGCCCGGCGAAATGTCCGCCGTACTCTTGGGTACGCTCACCATTGGTTCTGCATAGGGCGATGCCGGTTCTTCACTCAGCTTCGCTTGCTCGGCGTATTCTTTCGAATACAGCACGCCTTTGATGTAGGTCGCTTCAGCCGATGTCAGCGGTTTACCGGTTCCCCGGCAATAGCCAACAATCGGTTCTTTCGGCGTCTCAGCTTCTACCTTCGCGGCATTCTCCGGCGCCAAGGGTAGGTTCTGTTCGTTTTCGGTGGGGTTCATTTTGACTCTCCACTCTTCTTTGGATTGGATTTTACTTCGCTGCTATTGTCTTCAGGCTCACCCTTGATGTCCTCAATGGCGGTCTGCACCTCGTAAACCAGCTTCAGATTGTCGTAATACTTCACCATCCGGTCCCAGGTCCGATGCGCAGAATCATCAATCGTGCGCCACACCTTCACCGGGTCCAGGTCACTTGGCTTCAATTGCCGTGCCGGTGTCACAAATTTGCCCAGCATCGAGAAGCTCAAAATCGTCATTGCCATTCCCATCGCAAACCGCGGCTGAATCAGCGGTGCGATCCACCGCTTCAGCCAGTCCTGCTTGGCCATGGCTTCCAGCATCGGAGCCTGTTTCGGCGTGTGATACAGAATCCGCGTTACCAATTCTTTGGGCGGCTCGACAATCGCCGCACGTTCCATAAACGTCACTGCGCCCGCAACTTCAGCTACCAATTCACGGCAGGCAGCGCACTGGGTCGTATGCAGCTCAAACGCAGCCTTCTGCTCTGCGCTCAACGTCCCGTCGACGTAATCACACAGCAGCTCATCAATCTGTTGGCAGTTGTATTCGATCATCTAGATCACCACCTTCTGCCGCTTCAAGATCTTCGCAAGCTCCGCTCGTCCGCGATTCAGCCGACTTTTCACTGTGCCTTCCGGCACCGCCAGCGTAATCGCGATTTCCTTGTATTCCATCTCTTCGAGATCCCGCAAAATCACCGCTTCCCTCAACTCCGGCGACAACTTCTGCAAAGCCGCCTGCAACAATTCACTCGCTTCACGTCCAGCCAGCAATCCGTCCGTCCGGCCTCCCGCGAGCGACGTTTCTTCAATCATCGGCAACTGAGTCTCGAGCGAATCCGTCATCCGCTCGCCCTTGGTCCGGCGATAGTTGTCGATCAAAAGGTTACGCGTCAATCGGGTCAGCCATACCGTAAAGCTGCCTTCCCCGGCGCGAAAACTGCGGAGTGTCTTGAAAATGCGCAAGAACACTTCCTGCGTCAGATCCTGGGCCTCTTCGTCTTTGCCGACGAAGCGGTAGCAAATGGCATAAACGCGCCTTGTGTGGACTTTGACCAGGTCTTCCCAGGATCCCTGATCTCCCTCCAGGCAGCGCTCAACCAGTATTGAATCGGCGTCCAATGCCATTCCCCAGCGAGAGTTTTGAGAGATTTTTTCGACAGCCACCGCCTGAAAACACGACAGGGCCCATTCGTTCCCGTTGGCCGATATGTTTGTCAGATGAATCATAAGCTGTCTTCCGATTAGAGAAACGAGGTTTTATCATGATAAGTTCACGATTGGACACAATTTCTTCAACTTCCCCCGAACCTCGTCGTTCGCGAGCCAGAATCCCCTGGGTGGCGTTGCTCGCGTTGTTGGTCGTTGGCATCATTCTCTATCGGGCGGCCACCGGTTCAGAAGGCTTCGATTGGCTGCGCTTCCGCAGCATAATTCAAGAGATCGATCCCGCTTTTGCTGCTCTGGCTATCTCATTCATAATACTCAGTTATTTGGGCCGTGCCATCCGCTGGGAGATTATGATTCGTCCACTTGGCCCCACGCCCTCCATTTGGCGTCTTTTTGTCGGCAGCTCGATCGGATTCACTGCCATCGTGTTGCTTGGCCGACCCGGCGAATTTGTCCGTCCCTGGTGGATCGCCCGCGAGTCTCGCACCCCCTTTTCGGCCCAACTCGCCGTCTGGCTCTTCGAGCGCATCTATGATCTTTTAGTGGTAATTCTGTTTTTTGGCTTTGGCTTAATCCATCTTTCCGGCTCGAACCTGGTTGCCAAAGCCGGGCCCAAGCTTCGCTTTGTCATCGCCTCCGGAGGCACGGCCGCTCTGGTTGGCGCGGCCGTTTGCCTCGGCTTAATCTTGGCGATCCGCTTTCTTTCCGATACCCAGCGCCGCTCCCTCATCGGTCTCGTTCACAAGCTCCCAGCACCAATCGCTAGCCGTCTCAGTCCCCTCGCCGAGAATTTTCTGTCAGGCACGGCCGCCTGCTGCGATCCACGCCTCCAACTCTTGGTTATCTTCTACACCTTTCTCGAATGGTTGGTGATTGCCGCCTGTTACTGGTCTGTCTTCCAGGCATTCCCCTTTAGCCGTAGCCTTTCCTTTGCCGACGTCATCACGCTCGTTGGCTTCGTCAGCTTCGGCGCCATCGTTCAACTGCCAGGCATCGGGGGCGGCTTCCAGGTCGCCTGTATCGTCGTTCTCACTCAGCTCTACAGCATGGCGATTGAAGAAGCCACTTCTCTGGCCCTCTTCCTTTGGGCACTGTCTTTCCTGATCATTCTTCCCCTTGGCCTCGCTCTCGCCTTCCGCGAAGGCCTCAGCTTTTCAAAACTCAGCCACCTCGACGAGGAGACCGCCTAATCATGCTCTGCCCTTTCTGTGGCCACCTCGAAGACAAAGTCATCGACTCTCGCGAATCAAAAGAAGGCAACAATATCCGCCGCCGCCGCGAATGCCTCGCTTGTCAGAAACGCTTCACCACCTACGAGCGCATTGAAGAAATCCCCTTCATGGTCGTCAAGAAAGACGGTCGCCGCGAACGCTTCGACCGTCAGAAAGTCTTGAACGGCCTGCTCAAGGCCTGCGAAAAACGACCCGTTCCCATCCCAAAACTCGCCGAAATCGTCGACCAGATCGAAACCGAGATGATGAACGAGCCCGAACGCGAACTCTCCTCCACCACCATCGGCGAAATCCTCATGGCGCGCCTCAAAGAACTCGACAAGATCGCCTACGTCCGGTTTGCCAGCGTTTACCGCGATTTTCAAGACGAAGAAGCTTTTTTCAATGAAATTCGACGTCTCATCAAGGACAAAGGTCGCAGCTAGATACTGTAACTATTTCGTAGTTTGAGCATCAGTTGAAATAGGCGGGTAAGAATCTGAATTTTCGATGTTAAACTACCTTGGATGACCTTGTCATAGTGCCGTGCATACCTTTTTCAGCCGGCCGGGAACGCCACCCACCACATAAGTCATTCAAAATCAACAACTTATAAGATATTTTCCAGCCAATTGCTGGGCCGTGCACGTGCGTGCAAAACGGCGAAGTGAGCCCAAGTGGATTCGTTTGAAGATCAATTTCTAGTAGAAGAAGCCCCAGAAAATCTGGGCATGGCGTTTGACGAGGACCCTAATTTCTTTGCCGGCGAAGAAGCCGAAGAAGCAGAGGACGACGGACAACCCCAACAAGAAGAGTCAATTTACACCGACGACCCGGTTCGCGTTTACCTGCGCGAAATGGGTGCTGTGCCTCTCCTCACCCGTGAGGGTGAGGTAACTCTTGCTCGCAAGATGGAGCGCGGCAAAGTCCGGGCTCAAAAAGCACTCAGCCGCTCCCCCCTCGTTCAACAACTCGTCCTCAGCCTGATGGAAGAAGCCCGTCGCGGTCAAACCGACCTCGATGAGATTGTCGACCTCGGCGTCGACATCGAAGAAGGTGCCGCAGCTCAAGAAAGGAAGGCCAAGCTTGTCCTCGAACAGTTCAACCAGGTCATCATCCTCGAAAAGAAACTTCAGCCCTTGTTCGACAAATGGGAATCCGCTCCCGCCGCCAACAAGAAGGTCAAGCGCAAGGCCCTTGGCAAATACAATCGCGCCCGGGTTGACCTCTCCCTCGGCATTCGCTCCGTTCCTTGGAATATCCACCGCTGGAAGCAGTTCACCAAGAGCCTCGAGCATGCCGTCGAGGAAATGAACCACCTCCAGCAGGAGTTGGAGCGCCTCGAATCCGTCAAGTCCACACCCACCACTCAATCCCGCGTCCGCGAGCTCAAGCGCGAAGTCAAGAAGCGCGAGCAGATCGCCGCCGCCTCTCTGACCGACCTGCGCATCTCGCTTCACAACATCCGCAGTGGTGAAAGCGAAGCCGAACGCGCCAAGAAAGACCTCGTCGAAGCCAATCTCCGCCTCGTCGTCAGCGTCGCCAAAAAGTACGTCAACCGCGGCCTTCACCTCCTCGACCTGATTCAGGAAGGCAACATCGGCCTCATGCGCGCGGCCGACAAATTCGAATACCGCCGTGGCTACAAGTTCTCAACCTACGCCACCTGGTGGATTCGTCAGGCCATCACCCGCGCCATCGCCGACCAGAGCCGCACCATCCGCATCCCCGTTCACATGAACGAGTCGATGAACAAGTTCCTCCGCGCCACGCGCGAACTCGAAAAAGAACTGGGCCGCGCCCCGTCCAATGAAGAGATCGCTCGCCGCATGGACATCCCGGTTGAAAAGGTTCAGAAGCTCAAGACTATCTCTCGCGATCCGGTCTCGCTCGAAACCCCCGTCGGCCGCGACGGCGAATCCGCCCTCGGCGACCTCATCGAAGACCGCTGGGTCGGCTCTCCCGTCGACGCCGTCATCGACGCCAACGTCCGCGAAGAGACTGCCAACATCCTCAAGACTCTCTCCCCCAAAGAAGAGAAGGTCATCCGTCTCCGCTTCGGCATCGGCTGCGAGCGTGAACACACCCTCGAAGAAATCGGTCAAGAGTTCGACGTTACCCGCGAGCGCATTCGTCAAATCGAAGCCAAAGCCCTCCGTCAACTCCGCAGCCCCGAGCGTGCCCGTCACCTCCGCGCACTCCTCGCCGCTCGCTAGTTTCAAGTCCTAAAAGCAGTTCCGCCCGCTCTCTCAGAGCGGGCGGATTTGTTTTCAGGCACTTTCAGGGACTGCGACGTCTACCCGCCAAAAGCCTTCAGAATCTTCTGTGCTTCTCCTTCAGCAGACCCTAGCCGATCCTTCGCCATCCCGTAATTCCTCTGCTCGATCAACCGCTTGGCGTCATCCAGCTTCAGCTTCATCCGCGTCAGCCCGCTAATCACCTCAGGCCGTACCGCCAGACCTTGATCTCCCATCGACCGTCGCATCGTTTCCGCCATCACCTCAGCCGAGCTTGCCGTTGCCGACACGCTGATGTAGCGCGACATCACCTCGTCGTACTCCTTCTGGCTTGCGGCATCCAGGCTCGACCAATCCAGCTTCGGCAACTCCGGCATCCTCGCCTCCACTACCTCGACACTCCGCCGGATCTGCTGCATTTCCCCACGGATCTGGTGGTCCATTGGGAACTGATTCAGCAGCAGAAACGCGTTGCGGTAATTCAACCAGGCCAATTGTGGATTCGCCTCAAGCCCGCCCATCTGCCGGTACACTCCCGACATAGCGAGCCCCAATCCGCGATTGCCGCCCACAACAGGCTGCACACGATTCAGATAATCTCGCAGTCGCGGGTTCGTGCTCATGCCGCCCCGTAGTCCACCAGAGATCTGCATGAGATTGCGCTGCAACTGATCCGCGTTCGGCTGGCCCTGAGCCTCAAACTGAGCGAGCATCCCATCGATGCCCGCCACCTGCGCCATCAGCGCCGACGCCACAACCAATAAGCTACTGGATCTTCTTAACCACATAACCCACCTTCGGCATCTCTGTTCCGTTAAAGTAAGCGATCGAGATCTTGTCCCTCACCTCGGTCACCATCAATTCGCCCACCTTTTCCACCTGCAGATCCAGCACTTCTCCCGTCGAAGGATCTTTGATCTCCTTGATCACGCGCGACACCTCAAACTTGTCGCACTGCTGCACGCCGTCATTGCCGCCCGCCGCCAGATAAATCTTGTTCCCGGCGATCTCGGCGATTTTGGCCTCCACTTCGCTGCTCTTGGGCGCGATCTGCTGTTCCTTCGAGTTCGCGATGGCCGCCAGCTTCGTCACGCTCTCCACGGTCGCTTCGCCGATAATCGTCTCCTGAAAGTTCGAGCTCGTCATATCCACGCCGCCACCGCCGCCAGTTCCTCGAGAGAATCCCATCGCCCCAAAGCCGGCCGACGTGCGCTTTGATTCTCCACGCGCCTCGCCCACCGCGATCACTTCGCTCGACTCGACATCCACCAACCGGTAGCTGATCTCAACGATTGCCTTGTCTGACCGCTTGCCGACGTTGATCCCGCCCAGCACACCGCCCAAGCGGCCACCCGTCGCCGCACCCGCGTTCACGCGATTGTTGCGCGTGTCCATACCGAACACTGTGATCGTGCCCATCAAAATCGCATCCGCGCCAACCACTTTGCCAATCTTCGCGTTCGTACCTTGCTTCACCCGGTTCGACGCCCCCAGGTCCTGCTCGCCCAGCACCTTGCCGAGCTTCTGCCGTTCCACAATTCGGTACTTTCCGTCTTCGGCCAGCCGCTTCGTCAACAAGGCCAGAATGCCCTTGCCGACATTCACCTGTGTTCCAAAAATCGCGGCAACTGATGTCATTACCGTGCCATAGTCGAACTCGTCGATAGCGATCACGCGCTTGGCCGCCGTCGCCGGCTTTGTGCACGACAACGTCGAAAAATCGGTATTGATGCTCAACCGAGCTGCCGCCGGTGCCGCTGACGCTCTCGGAGCGGCGGCCGCTGCAGGCGCACCCGCAGTCGGCGCAGCAGCTGCTGGAGCACCTGCAATCGCCGCAATCACCGCATCGCTCGCCCCAGCCTGCTTCAGCTTAATGTAATCATCCGGCGTCGGGTTCAATTTGCCCGCTCCCTGGATCGCGCCCAGCACCGCCGCATCCGGCAGCTTCATTTCGATCATCTGGATGATCTTGCCCATCGGGCTCGCCGCCGTCTTCGGCGCTGCCTTGGGTGCCGCCTTCGGCGCGGCAGTCTTCGGCGCCGCGGGCGGCGTTTGGCCTAGGGCCCCGGTCACACTCATAACGAGAATCCATGCAATTTGCGAACGCATCTGTTTTTGCTCCTGCTAGTTATCTGCCAAATTCTTTACCAACCCGATTGGCTTGCGCCTCGGCCTTATTCAAATTCTTCACGGCACCAGCGACATTCATCCGGTCCAAATCCTGCTTGGCCTGCTCAAGGCTCATCTTCATCGACATCACGCGCGACATCGTGTCGGCTCTCATCGATAGTCCTTTCGCCTCAAGGTCTGCCTTCACCTTCTGAAACAATTGCTCGGTCGCCGCCACTTTACCAGCCACCGCAGCATACTTGTCCCGGGCATCATCCAATCCTTCTAGCATGGCCGCTTGGCTGGGCGGCGCAGGAATGTTACTCTGCCCTGCGTTACTCTGCCCTGCACCACTCTGCCCTGCACTACTCTGCCCTGCACTACTCTGCCCAACAATCGACTGCCCAGCATTCATCCGCCCGGCATTCACCGGCGGCGTCACATCCTGCCTGGCTACAGTTTGGCTTGAGACAGCCTGGCTGGGCACAGGCTGCTTCGTCGCAACCTGCCCCACCTGCGGCGTCATCGCGCCTCCGGCCCCACTCCCGGCCTTCGACGCTTCCGGCGTGACTGCCTCCGTTTTGATCGCCTCCGGCACTGCCGGCTCGACTTTCTTCTCCACCCCCGTGGGTTGATACTCCATCGCCCCTGAGGCAGTCTTCACCTCATCGGCGGGCTTTTGCGAATACCAATATGCCGCTCCGCCCCCGCCCAACAACACCAGCAAAACACCAGCAGCGATCCCAAGCGTCTTCGGGGCAATCCCGGCCCGCCCTCGCGCCAGCACAGGCTGCCCGTTCATGAAACGCTCCAGGTCCTCTGCCAGGTCCTGCGCCGACTCATACCGTTGCCGCGACTCCCGGTGCATCGCCTTCAAAACGACCATGTCGAGATCGCCCATCAATCGTTTCTTCAGCTGCTTGGTCGTCTCTTGCGTCCGCTGTGTATCCTCGCGCACGCTTTCGCTGGGTGGCTTGATCGTCCCCTGATCCGGCAGCTTACCCGTCAACATCAGATACAGAATCACACCCAGCGTATATATATCGCTCCGCGCATCCGCCCGCCCCGTGAACTGTTCCGGGCTCGCATACGCGGGCGTTAGCGGCGTCCCCTCCGCCGTGGTCAACTCCATACTCGCCGGCCCCAACTGCTTGGCAATCCCGAAGTCCAGCAGCTTCACCACGCCCTCATTCGAAACCAGAATATTTCCCGGCTTCAAATCCCGATGGATCACTTGATTCTGATGCAGATACTGCAAGGCCCCGCATAGCTTCTGAAACAGCTTCAGCCGATCATTCAGGCTCAGCTTGTCCTCATCGCAATATTTATCAATCGGCCGCCCTTCCACGTACTCCATCACGTAGTAAGGCATCCGCTCCGTCGTGTCCCCGCCATCCAGAATCCTCGCGATATTCGGATGGTCGAAGTTCGCCAGCACCTGCCGTTCATTGCGAAACCGCTCCACAAATTCTGGCGTCACCGCATCCCCGCGCAACAGCTTGATCGCCACATTCTTGCGGAACGCCCCATCGTCCCTCACCGCCAGATACACCACACCCATCCCGCCCTTACCCAGCTCCCGCAGCACCCGATAAGGCCCGATCATCTGCGCCCCGCGCCCCGGTGCCATAGTTTTGGTCGACGATTGTCCGCTACGCACCATTCCTAACGCCGCCTCGAGCAAATCATCCCGTCCCGCGCAAGCTTCCCGCACGTACTCCTCGCGCTTCTCCGCCGGGAGCTGCGCTGTATAAGCCAGCAACTGATTCAACCATTCCTGAGTTTGCGGGTCCATAAGAATTCGATACTATTCTTCCACTACTTTCTCGCGTAGCAAAGAGAACATTTGGATCATCTTTCTTTCAAATTTCTCCAAACTCCCCGTTTCAGCCCTCACGCAATCGCCACTCGCTAACATGGGCATATGCTTTTCTTCTCGCGCTTTTTGATCCTGGCGGCTCTTACCGTCCTCTCTGCCCTCGCCCAATCCGAAGTCGGCGGGGCCACCGTCAATGGCACTGTCTTCGACCCCTCCGGTGCCACCGTCCCCAAAGCGAAACTCACCGCTCTAAACACCAACACCGGCCTCGCCCGCTCGATCGAATCCTCCGATGCCGGCGTCTACAACTTCGTCCGCCTCCCCGTCGGCCAGTACAGCATCACTGTCGAGAAGTCTGGCTTCAAGCTCTACAAGAAATCCGGCATCGAGCTCACCGTCGGCGCCGTCCTCACCCTCGACGTCCGCCTCGAAGTGGGCGCCGTCACCGAGACCGCCAACGTCACCGCCGACATCCCCGTCGTCGAAACTTCGCGCGTCTCCACCGCCACCACCGTCAATGAAAAAGCCGTCCGCGACCTCCCCATCAACGGCCGCAACTTCCTCGACTTCACCGTCCTCACCCCCGGCGTCGTCCGCGACCAAACCCGGGGCGGCGACTTGAGCTTCGGCGGTCAGCGCGGCACATCGAACTCAGTCCTCGTCGACGGCGGTGATTCCAACAACCTCTTCTTCGGCCAAAGCTCCGGCCGCGCCGGCGGCGGTCGCAATCCTTACACCTTCTCCCAGGACGCGGTTCAGGAATTCCAGGTGAACACCTCCGGCTTCGCTCCTGAAATCGGCCGCTCCGGCGGCGGTGTCATCAACATGGTCACCAAGTCCGGTACCAACGACTTCCACGGCACCGCCTTCTGGTTCTTCCGCGATCGCTCGATGAACGCCAACTCCCCCATCAACAAGTCCCGCGGCATCGCCCGTCCTCCCTATCACTTCAATCAATTCGGCGGCAATCTCGGCGGCCCCATCAAGAAGGACAAACTCTTCTTCTTCTTCAACTACGACGGCCAGCGCAACACCAACCCCAACCCCGTCTTCTTCCCCATCGCCCCCTCACAGATGCGGATTCACAACGCGCTGTCGCCGTCCTCTCCCCCCTCCAGACTCCCTACGTCACCGGCCAGAACAACAAAATCTACACCGGCCGGGTCGATTACAACCTCGGCGTCACCCAGCAGCTCAACGTCCGCTACAACGTCCACCGTTTCCGCGGCACCAACTTTGAGAACTCCGGCGGCCAATCCGCCGTCGAGCACACCGGTAATTCCAACATCTCCTCTGATAACCTCGCCGTCGCCTACAACCGCGTCTTCGGCTCCACCACCATCTGGGATTCCCGCGTGATTTACCTCCGCGACGATCAACCCGGCATCGCCAACAGCGACCGCCCCGAAGCCATCATCCGCCAGACCGGCGCGCAGATGCTCGCCATCGGCCGCAACAGCTTCTCGCCTCGCTTCACCAACTCCGACAAGTTCAACATCATCAACTCGCTCTCGGCCATCCGCGGCCGCCACACCTTCAAAATTGGTGGCGACGTCAACCTCGAACGAGTCTCCAACTTCTTCCCCGGCAACTTCTCCGGCAGCTACACGTTCGACTCGCTCGCCGACTTCACCAACCGCCGCCCCTCGTCCTTCACCCAAGGCTTCGCCGGCCCCAATACGAACGGCCCCCTCACCAAGCCCAACGCGAGCGAACTCGGCCTCTTCGCCCAGGACACCTGGCGCGTCTCCGATCCCCTCACCGTCACCTACGGCGTCCGCTACGACCTCTACAAGCTCGCCGCCAACAACTTCGTCAACCCCTCTCAGAGCCTCGCCAACCTCGGCCTGAGAACCGACCGAGTCCCCTTCGATAAGGGCAACATCCTCGGCCGCCTCGGCATCGCCTACCGTCTCGACAAAGAAGGCAAATCCCTCATTCGCACCGGCTTCGGCATGTTCAGCTCGCGCACCCCAGCCATCCTCTACGGCACCGGCCACTCGCAGAACGGCATCCAGGTGCAGACCTACACACTCCGTGCGAACGTTGCCTCTCAACTCCCGCTCATCCCGGTCTTCCCGGCCGTGCTCAGCGCGCCCCCAGCCCTCGCCCGCACTCCTGACATCTACGTCATGGACCCCAACTTCAAAACCGCCCAGACCTACCAGTGGAACTTTAACTACGAGCGCCAGCTCAGCCGCGACTTCGCTCTCACCCTCGGCTACCTCGGCGTTCGCGGTCTCAACCTCGCCCGCACCCGCGACATCAATCTGTTCCCCACTCAAACCTTCAACGCCACCCTCGCCGGTACCGTGATCCCGATCCCCTATCAATCGCGTCCCGCCGGCACCCGCCCCTTCACCGACTTCGGCCGCATCTCCCTATTCGAAAGCGGCGCGGACTCGTTCTATCACGGTGGCTTCCTTCAGTTCACCAAGCGTTACTCGAAGAACTTCCAGCTTCTCGCCAGCTACACCTGGTCGAAGGTCATCGACACCCGTCCAGACGCGACCAGCGTTGTCCCCGGCGGTGGCGATGACGCCAAGGTCGCTCAGGACACCCTCAACCCGAACGCCGATCGCGCCATCGGCGACACCAACATCGGCCATCGCCTCGTCACTTCCGCTGTCTGGGATATCGCCTACTTCAACAACCTCGCTGGCGTCGGCAAATACATCCTCGGCGGTTGGCAAGTCTCGGCCATCTTCCAGGGCCAATCCGGTCGGCCATTCAACGCCACGGCTCCCAGCGATCTCAATCTCGATGGCAACTCCCGCAATGATCGTGCCCCCGGCTTCGGCCGCAACACCATCACCGGTCCCGGCTTCGCCAGCCTCGACCTCCGCGTCAGCAAAGACATCCCGCTCTACGGCGAGCGAGTCAAGCTGCGCCTCATGGGCGAAGCCTTCAACTCACTCAACCGTGCCAACTACTCCGGCCTGCAGACCTCGCCTTTCGCCTTCAACGCAGCCACGCGAGTCCTCACACCACAGGCCAACTACCTCACCAAGACGGCGGCATTCGATCCGCGCATCCTCCAGATCGCGGCTCGCATCACGTTCTAGCTAAGACGCTTCAGCTACCGGCCTGCCAGCATCAACGCTGACAGGCCGGTGTTCACTTGCGCTCCTTCGCCTGCTTCTCAATGTTTCCGATCTGCCCCCTCCGCATATGCACCCAGAATGGCTTCGGCTCCACACGATCTAATCCCGCTCGGCACTCCGCAAACCACCGCCCCATTTCGGCATCGTCCTTTCTCCCATAAGCCGCCCACCCCCGCATGATCAGAAACTCCAGCCGGTGCTGCTCCCAAAACGCCGCATCCTTGTCCGGCAATTCTGGCGATCGCAAGATCTCTTCGCTTCGCCGGATCAGCCGCTCATTCTCTCCGAAAATCACCATGTCCACATCCACGGTGTACTCCACATACTCAAGGTAGGTCGTCAGCAACAACCGGGTCGTGAGAACGCTTTGTTCGATCCGGTATAGCTGCTCGGCCGCCTGCACCGCCTTCGTCATCGAGTCGAGTATCTCGGGAGCTAGCTTATGGACGCCACCCATCACTCCTGCCATCAAGCTATTCTGAATCACCATCTGCCGCCAATAGCTCCGCTCTGGGGCCCCAAGTTGCTTCAATTCCGGCAGCCGCGCCACAACCTTCTGCTGGTTCTCCTTCGCAAGATCGATCCCTTTCAATCGCAATCGCCGCGTCTTGTTGTTTTCGAGAAACAGAAAGTGATCGAGCGCCTGCCAGCTCTTGGGCTCTTCCATCACCCACAGCTCGATATGCTGTTGGGCTCTTTCCGCAATCTTGTCGCTCTCCGCGATCCTTCGTTTCAGACGCAGCTTCTGAGCATAGTCTCGCGCCGAATCCGCATAGCCCTTCCGGATCTTCGGGTCCTTCGCGTCGAATTGGCCCAATTCTTCCCTCAGCCGGTACCCCTTCTCAGCCAGATCAAAAGAATCGTCCTCTCTCTCCAGGCTTTGCGCCGAGCTGGCCGACATCAGTGCGCTCGTCTTCAAATACGCATCTGCCAATTCCGCCCGCAGCACTGCGTTGCCTTTGGCGGCCACCTCCAGATTCGCTAGATACTTCGTTGCCGTTTCGAGCAACATCTGCCGCGCTTTGAGCGACCCTTGCAACTTCCGCACTTCCTCATCGAGATCAAAGATCGCCACTCCCGCCAGCGCCTGCAGATCCGCAGCCCTCTTCTGAGCTTGCTCATACTGCTTCCAAGCAACTACCAACGCCACAAACGTCAACCCCACCGCCACAGCTCCGCCCACCGTCACCCACGGCTGCCTCCTCACCAAGCACCGCAATCGGTATCCCACTCCATCCCCAAAAGCCCGCACCGGCTTTTTCTCAAGCCATCGCCCAAGATCCGCCTCCAGCTCCCCCACCGTTTCATACCGCTCGCCAACAGCACTCGCCGTCGCCTTCCGCGCAATCGAACCCAACTCCTCACCACCCTCTCCTGCCACCCGCTCTAGCATCCGCCCCAACGAGAACACATCCATCGCCATCGTCGGCTCTTCCCCCGCCAACTGCTCCGGGCTCGAATACGCCCGTGTCCCCGCCCCCAGATACGATTGCCCCAAATCCAGCGCCTGCCCAATGCCAAAATCAACCAGCTTCGGCAACCCGTCCGAAGTAATCAACACATTCCCCGGCTTCAAGTCCCGATGCACCACCATCTGCCGGTGCGCCGCTGCCACCGCATCACAAACTTTCCGCATCACCTCCACCCGCCCAGCGATCGGCATCCCCTCTACCGCATCGTCCAGTCGCCGCCCCTCGACGTACTCCATCAACAAGAACGGCATCCCGCCTTCAAGTGTCCCGCTCTCGATCATCCCCGCAATATACGGATGCGACAGCCGCGCCACCAGCCTTCGTTCCCGATCCCACAGTGCAGCTTGATCGGGCTCCATCAAGTGACGCCGCAACACCTTCAGCGCCCCCCGCCGCCTTACCCCCTGCTCCTCGAATTCCACCATCCACACTTCCCCCATCCCGCCACGCCCTAGCTCCCTCACCACCTCAAACCGCCCCACCCGCATCCCAGCCTCGAGTACACCGGCTAGGCTCCACTCCCGCATCGCCCCCGACACACTCAAACCCAACTCATCCTCTGCCCCATTCTCAAAACCAAGCAAAGCGAGCAACCGCGCCCGCGACTCCTCGTCCAGATCAAACTCAGCAAGCACGGCAACCCGGTCGGTGTCTTCCAGCTCTACGAGCCGTGCAAAAAGGTCCGCTTCTTCGATCGCGCTAATCGGCAAAAAAATGTCCCTATCTCCTTATGCGCAAAAACAGCTTATTTTTGCGCAATCGCGCGCCGCAACCAACCCTGCCCGTACCGCAACCTCCGCCTCACATGCCCTACATCCAACTTCAAATGCTCCGCAATCTCTTCCGCCGTCAGCCCCCCAAAGAAGCGCAACTCCACCATCTGCGCCGCCTCCGGCGCCACCTGCTCAAGCAGATTCAACTGCTGGTCGATCGCGAGCAACTCCGGTAATTTCTCCGCCTGCCCATCCCTCAGTTCGTCCGCTGCATCGATCGGCGACTCCAGCCGTTTATCCCGCCGCTGCGCCATTCGCATCCGCGCAAAATCCACCAGGATCTGCCGCATGATCCGCGATACCACCGCGAAAAAATGTCCCCGGTCCGCGACCTCTGGCAGCCCACCCTTTTTCAGCCGCAGGTAACATTCATGCACCAGCGACTCCGTGCTTTCGGCCGCATACATCTCACCAGCCATCCGCTGCCGTGCGATCGCGTGTAACTCCGGATAGATCCGTTCAAACAACAACGGTTCCGCTCCGGGCTCTCCGTCCCGCGCTTTCGCAATCAATGTAGTCAGCTCTGTCAGGATCTCTTTATTATAATTCGATAACCTAATGATGTGCGTCACTACTTCCTCTTAGTTGCCCTTACCCTCTCAGCCGCCGAAACCCGCCCCGGCCACTCCCCACACGGCGAAGCTTTCGACGTCGGCCCTCGCACCCGCCCTGTCGAAATGAAGGACATTGGGGTTGCTAACTTCCCCATCACGCACAAGAATCCCGAGACACAAAAGTGGTTCAATCAGGGCAACGCCCTCCTGCATTCCTTCTGGGATTACGAAGCCGAACGCAGCTTCCGCTGGTGTCTCAAGCTCGAGCCTGAAAACGCAATGTGCTACTGGGGCCTCGCCCGCGCCACCGGCGACGAGCGCAGCAAAACCTGCATCAAAGAAGCCGCCAAGCGCAAAGCTGGCCTTACAGAACGCGAACGCCTCTACATTGAAGCCCTCGAAGCACGCGAGCGCACCGACACCCTCCGCGACCGCGGCGATGACTACCAGGACAACGCCCGCGAATACAAGAAAATCCTCGAAACGCTCTCCGTCAAATACCCGGACGACATGGAGGCCCGCCTTCTTCTCGCCCTCGCTAACATGGGCGATTCCCGCTACGGCACCGAGATGGTCCTCCGCGAAATCCAGTCCAAACAACCCAATCACCCCGGCGTCCACCACTACCGCATCCACAACTGGAACTATCACGAGCCCGAGCAGGCCCTCAAGAGTGCCGCCAAATACGGTCAAGTCGCTCCCAACATCGGTCACGCTCTCCATATGCCCGGTCACATCTACGCCACCGTCGGCATGTGGAACGAAGCCGCCACCGCCATGGATGCCGCCACCCGCACCGAAGTCCGCCACATGCACGAGCGCCAGGTCTACCCATTCAACTATTGGAACTGGGGCCACAACCGCGCCTACCTCAGCTACATTCAGGAAGAACTCGGTCTGCCCGAACTCGCCATCGCCGGGGCCCGCGATCTGATCAATGCCCCGCAGGATCCTAAATCCAACGACAAGTCTCCTTACAGCCCCCACTCTCAGGGCATCCGCTCCATGGCACGCGTCCTCGTCAAGTATGAACGCTGGAAGGAACTCCTCGACACCCGCACCATCCCGTGGCGCGATTCAGTCGGCGACAAACTCCTCAAGGCTTACGTCGAAGCTCGCGCCCACTTCGGCCTGATCAATCTCGACGAAGCCGAAAAATCCATCGCCGCCCTCGAAAAACTCAAAGATGAAAAATCGGTCTCACGCCACTACAAGATCATGTCTGTTGAGCTCAAGGCCCGCCTCGCCCTCGCCAAAGGGGAAACTCTCCTGGGGCTCGGGCTCATGACCGAGGCCGCCGAAAAACAATTCGAGCTTCAAAAGTCCGACAACGATCCGCCACATTACCCGCAAGTCCTCTTCAACGCCCTTGGCGACGCCTACCTCAAAGCCGGCAGCAAGGACCTCGCCATCAAAGCCTACGAGAAATCGCTCACCCTCACCCGCAACGACCATTTCGCCCTCAAGGGCCTCGAACTCGCAGGCAAACCGGCTTCGATCAAGACGCCTGAACCCGAGCGCAAATACAACCCCGATGCCCTCGATAAATTTGGCCCCAAGCAGTGGTCCCCGATTAATGCCCCCAACTTTGAAGCAATGGGCCAGGACGGCAAACCCGTCACGCTCAAAGACTATGCCGGCAAGAACGTCATTCTGGTCTTCTACCTCGGCAAAGAGTGCCCCCACTGCCTCAAGCAACTCAAGGATCTGAAGGCGAAGTCAGAAGATTTTAAACGTCTCAACACTGCGATCGTCGCCATCAGCCCCAACTCACCCGACGCAGGCTACGAAGGCATCCGCCTCCTGCAGGAAAGCGACAAGGCCAACGCCAAACGCTTCCTCGCCTACGATGACTTCGAAGACATCGAACTCCACGCCACCATCCTGATCGACAAAGAAGGCAAGCTCCGCTGGTCCCGCGTCGGCGGCGAACCCTTCGAAGACATCGCCTTCCTCACCAAAACTCTCGAGTCGCTCCGCTAGCTAACCCAATCACAGTTCAGACGAATCCGCCCGGTCCGTCCCGTTTGCCCAGCCCCACACGAGCTTGGTGACGCCGCTCCTCTGCGAAAACATCAACCCACTTTCATCTGCTATCTTCATCGGCATGAACCGCATTGTCGGCACCCTCTGCGAACTCCGCCGCTATCCCGTCAAGTCCATGGCAGCCGAATCCCTCCAGTCCGCCGTAATCTCCTTTCACGGCTTCGCTGGCGATCGCCGCTGGGCCTTCATCCGCCCCGGTGCCCAAGCGAGCGGCTTCCCCTGGCTCACCATCCGCGAAAAGCCCGACCTCTGGCACTATCAGCCCAGCTTCCTCAATCCCGACGATGTTGAATCCTCAAAGATCCGTGTCACCACTCCCACCGGCGAGCAACTCGACCTCACCGACCCTGCTCTCGCCGCCCGCCTCGGCGAAGGCGTCCACCTCATCAAGCAATACAGCGGGGTCTTCGATACATTCCCTCTCTCTCTCTCCTTTCGGTCCAAAGCGTCGCCAGCCTCTCTGCCATGGCAGCCCAGGAGCTGTCCGCCTTACGCTTCCGCCCCAGTCTGGTCATCGACGCAATCGGCTTCGATCTGTTTCCCGAAGACAGTTGGACAGGCTCTATCCTGCGAATCGGCTCCTTCCGCATGAGGCTCGACAAGCGCGACCAGCGCTGCGTCATGGTCAACACAGATCCTGTCGGCTTAACTTCCAACCCGGCCGTACTGAAGTCGATCGGCCGCGAGCGCTCCGCCTGCCTCGGTCTCTACGGCTCCACCGTCGAACCCGGCGAAGTCCACCTCGGCGACCGCGTTTATCTCGAATCCTGACCCTTCCGAATCCCCGTTCACATTTTTTTTCGCCCAAATCTCCCCTCACTCCAGCCACTTACAAAAACCATGGTTCGGATTCCCCCTCTCGATTGCTAACTTCTCGATCGGGGAACCATCCCCATCTCACCCCATCAAGGATGCACTCAACCATGGCTTCTCAAGCTCAAATCGATGCCAACCGCGCCAACGCGCAATATTCAACTGGCCCCAAAACCGAAGCAGGCAAAGCCGCCTCTTCAAAAAACGCACGCCGCCACGGCCTGCTCTCTACCTCTTGCTTCTACTTCTCCGACGAAGAGCAAGACGACTACGAACAACTCGAAAAAGACCTCCGTGAAGAATGCCGTCCCCAGACGGAAGCTGAGAACCAGACCTTCGTCCGCTACGCCTTCAACACCTACCAGCTCATCCGCGCCCAGCGCTTCGAAGCGGAATCGCAAGATGCCTACCTCGCCGAATCAAACGAAGCCAATTACCTCCGCATGGAACGCATGATCAAGCTCACCGCCCTCATCGAGCGCCGGGTCGACAAGGCTCTCAATGAACTCCGCAAGCTCCAGAAAGACCGTTTCCACTCCCTCGAAATCGAAAACGAAATGTACCTGTTCGGACAACGCGAACCCATCCCCGTCTCGCTCCCCGTCGTCGAGATGGCCAAGTCCGACTTGCGCAGAACCACCCCCTTCCAGCTCGCCGTCACCATTCTCAACAACAGCCCTGAGGTTCGCGCCATTCTCATGGCTCAAACGAAGCCAATCGAAGACATCCCGGAAGACCTCCTTGCGCTCCAGGATCTTCCCAAAGCGGCATGAAATAGTCATTTTGCCTGGGTCAACCCGCCCGCAGCTCTCGGAAATCCGAAGATCCCGCCGCCCGTAGGGCGTGTCGTAAACCTCTGACGCCCGACGTGTGCCCGTCGACCCCGAAATACAATAATCTGCATAATCCCTAGCGACAACTGTGGTATTCTCCCAATAGGCCACCCCGTGCAAGCCGCAGCCTTCCAACAAAAGCGCGACAACGGCGCATCTCTTCTCGATGCGATCGGGGATACCCCCCTCTTGCGCATGCCCGCCATCTCCTCGGCTTTTCCTCGCGTCGAGATCCTCGGTAAGGCTGAATTTCTCAATCCTGGCGGAAGTGTCAAAGATCGTCCGGGCCTCAACATGATTCTCGATGGCGAGCGAACCGGCCGCCTCACAAAGTCCCGTACCATCCTCGACGCCACCAGCGGCAACACCGGCATCGCCTACGCCATGATCGGTGCCGCCCTCGGCTACAAAGTCCGTCTCTGCCTGCCCCAAAATGCCAGCCATGAGCGCAAGATGATCCTCCGCGCCTATGGTGCCGATCTCATCCTCACTGATCCCGGCGCTGGCTCCGACGGTGCCATCGTCAAGTGCCGCGAAGTCTACGAGGCCGACCCCGATCGTTACTTCTACCCCGATCAATACAACAACCCGGCCAACTGGAAAGCCCATTACGAAGGCACCGCCCTCGAAATTCTCAACCAGACCAACTACACCATCACCCACTTCGTCGCCATGCTCGGCACCAGCGGCACCTTCACCGGCAACGCCCGCCGCCTCAAGCGCGAACTCCCCGCTGTCCAGTGCATCTCCGCCCAACCCGATCAAAGCTTTCACGGCATTGAAGGCACCAAGCACATGCCGGCTTCGATCATCCCCGGCATTTACGATGCGAAACTCGCCGACGAAAACCTCTGGATCTCCACGGAATCCGCTTACGAGATGACCCGCCGCCTTGCCCGCGAAGAAGGCCTCCTCGTTGGCATCTCCGCCGGAGCCAATGTCGTCGCCGCTACAAAAGTCGCAGCGTCACTGGCCGAAAAAGGCGAAACTGGTGTGGTGGTCACTGTCCTCTGCGATGGTGCCGCAAAATACTTGAGCGAACCTTTCTGGAATGATTGAGATTTCCCCCGAAGCTTGGGCCGTCATGGTCGACCACGCCCAGGCCTGCTATCCCAACGAATGCTGTGGCATCCTCATCGGCTCCGAAACCGATGGCAAGCGTCACTCAACCCTTGCGATCGCCTGCCGAAACGCCTACGAAGGCGAACAGAAAGACCGCTTCGAAATCGATCCACACGATCAAATCGCCGCCGAACGCAAAGCCCGCGAGCTTTCCCTCGGCGTTCTCGGCTTCTTTCACTCCCACCCCGACGAGGGTGCCTACTTTTCTCAAACCGACTTAAAGAACCACTGGCCCTTTTACTCCAACGTCGTCCTCAGCGTGCGCTCCCGGCAAGTCGCCGACGCCAAATGCTTCCAGGTCGACGTGGATCAAACCGCCAGCACTGAAGAGGAACTCATATGGCCAAAATCCTGATCCCCACTCCGCTCCGCCAGTTCACCGGTGGTGCCGATACTATTGAAGCGACCGGCGCGACCGTCGGCGAAGTCCTCGCCGCCCTCACCTCCGCTCACCCGGACCTCAAGAAGAATCTCTACAACGACGAAGGTAAGCTCCGCAGCTTCGTCAACATCTACGTCAACGACGAAGACATCCGCTACATGTTCAAAGAGGCCACCGAAGTCGCCCCGGCCGACACTGTCTCTATCATCCCGAGCATCGCCGGAGGCCGCTAAGTCATGGCCACTACTCTTACCAACGAAGAGATCCAGCGCTTCTCCCGCCACCTCATCCTTCCCGAGGTCGGCATGGAAGGCCAGATCAAACTCAAAGATGCCAAAGTCCTCCTCGTCGGCACCGGTGGCCTGGGCGCTCCCATGGGCCTCTACCTTGCTGCCGCCGGCATCGGCACCATCGGCCTCGTCGATTTCGACGTTGTCGACGCGAGTAACCTCCAGCGTCAGGTCATCCACGGCACCAAGGACATCGGCCGCAAAAAGATCGACTCCGCCGCCGATCGCATGCTCGACATCAATCCGAATCTCAACATCGTCAAGCACGAAGTCCCGCTTACCAGCGAAAACGCCCGCGCCATTGTCGAACAGTACGACATCGTCGCCGACGGCACCGATAACTTCCCTACCCGCTACCTCGTCAACGACGTCTGCGTTCTCACAAACAAACCGAACGTCTACGGTTCGATCTTTCGCTTCGAAGGACAAAGCTCCGTCTTCGCCACCGAGGACGGCCCCTGCTACCGCTGCCTCTATCCCGAACCACCACCCCCGGGCCTCGTCCCCAGTTGCGCCGAAGGCGGAGTCCTGGGTATCCTTCCCGGCGTCGTCGGCCTCATTCAGGCCACGGAGGTCGTCAAACTGATCCTCGGCACCGGCCAGTCTTTGAAGGGGCGTCTCATGCTCTATGACGCTCTTAACATGAAATTCAGAGAATTGAAACTCCGTCGTAACCCGGATTGCCCCTCCGGTAAGTGCAGCGTCGTCAAAGACCTCATCGATTACAAGCAATTCTGCGGAATCCTCCCCGAAGCCCCCGCTCCAGTTACAGCAGACTTAGATCCCACTGAGGTTAAGGCCTTAATCGACTCAGGTGAAGACTTGATTCTTGTCGATGTCAGGGAACCTCACGAGTACCAAATTGCGTTTATTTCAAAAGCCACTCTAATCCCTCTCGGCCAACTGCCGAATAGATTAAGTGAGCTGCCGAAAGAGGCAAATATTGTCTGCCACTGCAAAAGTGGCATGCGAAGCGCAAAAGCCGTCGATTTATTAAAACAAAACGGTTACCAGCGTGTTCGCAACATGAAAGGAGGAATCTTAGCCTGGAGTGATAAAGTCGATCCCAGCGTCGCCAAGTACTAGCATCCGTCTTCTGACGGGGCTGTTACTCTTTGGTGCGCTGTCATCACTGCATACTCAGGTTGAAGATTCCGTCTACTTCCGCTTCAGCCAGGATTCCGGCTGGTCCATGGGGAACGACCAGTTCCGCGCTCGCTTCCGCATGGATGCCGATTCCACTTTTCGCTGGGTCGACCTCGCGGATTCCTCCGGCTACACGCTCTGGGAGGCTTCCCCTGCCGAACCCAGCAGCCCCATCGATGTTCGCATCGACAACACAACATTCAACGCTCGCAGTCCTCTGCGCTTTCTGAATCAACAGCCCTTCCCGGTCAAAAACGGAGGCAAGGGCCTTGCTCTGGTCTTCCACGACCCCGCCGATCAGTTCGAGTTCGTCCTCCGCTTCGAGATTCATCCCGGCCACCCGGTTCTCCATCATTAGTTGAGGGTAAAGAACCTCCGCGGAAATCGCGTCTTCTTCCGCGCCAACGATATCCTGCCCTACGCTCCGAAGCTTGAGGATGTCGATTATCGCGTCTTCCGTGTCAATCAATGGAGCGTCCTCGCTGGCGGACGCAATTTCGAGCCGCTCACCACAACGCTGAGTAACACCACTCAACGCGTCACGCTGCAAACTGGCGCCGGTGGCTTCCAGTGCACCTGGGTCGCCATCGCCAAGCCAGACAACGTCGGCCTTTTCGCCGGCTGGGAATTTGACGGCCGCGCCGATGCCACCATCCAGCGCACCAACGACACTCTCGACATGAGCGTCCGCGTCAATAGCCTCATGCACCCCGTCACTCCGAACGACACCTATGAAGCCCCTGCTTCCTTCGTCGGTATCTTCATCGGGGATTGGGATGAAGCCGGTTACCGCACCCAACGCTTTGCCGATGCTGCCCTCGCCCCACAGGTTCCCGACAAGAACTTCCCCTACATCGCATGGGATAGTTGGGGCTATGAAAAGGACATTACCGAAGAGAAGCTGCGCCGTGAAGCCGACCTCGCCGCCGCCCGTGGTGTCGAGCTCTTCATCGTCGACCTCGGCTGGGCCAAGCGCATGGGAGATTGGGAAGAAGATCCCGCCAAGTTCCCCTCCGGCCTCCGAGCTTTCTCTGACTATGTCCACGCCAAAGGCATGAAGTTCGGCCTCCACTATGTCATCAGCGAGGCCATGGCTGATTCGAAAGTCCTTCGCGACCACCCCGATTGGGCTTGCTCGACCAGTTACAACTATCACGGTGCTGCCTCTCTGGCTCTTGGCCACAAGCCGGTTCAGGATTGGGTGATCCAGCAAGGCGTCAAGATCATCCGCAATTACAACGTTGATTGGATCCTGCAGGATGGCCAGACGATGGTGAAGCAATGCACCAATGCCAACCTCAGCTATGATCCCCGCGATTGGAACTATTCTGGTGACGAAGGCCTCAATCGCATCCTTCGCGAGATTCAAGCCCAGACCCCTCACGTGGTTTGGGAAAACTGCGCCAACGGTGGCAACATGATGACCTTCTCGATGGTCCGCAACTACGTCACCTCCATCACCAATGACGCCAGTGGCTCTCTCGGCTCCCGTCAAGGCCTCTTTGGAGCGAGCTACCCTTTCCCGCCTCGCTACACCGACCGCTACATGCCTCACACGGAGATGACCGGTTACAACACCCGCAGCTTCATGTTCGGTGGACCCTGGATCTTGATGAACCGTCTCACGGAGCTTAAACCGGAAGAGCTCGATTACCTTGCCTCCGAGATTGAGACCTTCAAGCAGATCCGAAAGTCGATCACCAATGGCAAAGTCCTTCATCTCACAGCCCGTCCCGCTGTCGGCCGCACCGACGCCATTCAGAGCTACAACCCCGCTCTCGATGAAGCCATTGCCATAGTCACAAGAGATGCCACCGCATCGAGCAGTTTCAACCTGCGTTTTCGAGATCTGAGACCCGGCAACACCTATCGTGTGTCCTTTGCCGATGACCGCCGCGTCCTCACCATGACTGGCGATCAATTGATGCGTTCCGGCGTTAATGTTACCCTTCCAGAGCGTGAATCTGGCGAAATCGTTTACGCCCGTCCCCTGGGCAACTAAGCCGCTTACTCTCCTCGCCGTCTTTTTGGTCTCCACCTTCGTACCGCCCGGCAACCCGATCGCGACCACACCTCTCGACCCGATTCTTGCCACCCCCTCCCAGGACGAAGCCCTCTACGCCCCTGGCATCCTCCGCATGGCTAACGGAGAAGACTGGCTCACACCACAGTTTCTCGGCCGTCCACTTCTCGTCAAGCCCCCGCTCATGCAGTGGCTCAGTGCTGTCAGCTTTCAGCTCACTGGCAGCCTCCGCCTGCCCAGCATCCTGGCCGCCGCTGGCGCACTTACTATCGTCTATACAGC
The DNA here is from genome assembly GCA_016870995.1 of Acidobacteriota bacterium. Taxonomy (GTDB): domain Bacteria; phylum Acidobacteriota; class Terriglobia; order Bryobacterales; family Bryobacteraceae; genus Bryobacter. The sequence goes on along the minus strand of VFZU01000038.1, from coordinate 14,700 downwards.
CACAGGCCCCATCGGCTGGCTCCTGCTTGCCGCAAACCCAATGTGGCGCAACCGCGCCGGCTTGGTTCTGATGGATGACCTTCTCATCCTTTTCTTTCTCCTCGCCGTGGCCGCGCCTCCGCGCGCTTCGGCCTTCTTCACTGGCCTCGCCATCATGACCAAGTGGTTCGCCGGCATTCTCCCTCTGGCCCTGTTCTTCACCAAACGTCCCAACTGGCGCACCACCCTCGAGTCCGCCGCCATCCTGCTTGCCGTTGTTCTCCCCTGGCACCTCTACCAGCTTTGGGCCAATCACGATTGGTTCCTTGCGGAGTACCTCGGGGTCGAACTCCTCGGCTATGCCTTCAACGCCCCGGTCCAAGCCAGTGCCGAAAGCTGGTTCAGCTACTACCTCCCTCGCCTCGCCTGGGTGGCCCCTCTGGCTCTTCCCCTCACAGCGAGGCGCTTTAACTCAACTTGGTTGATGTGGTCCGGCGTGCTTCTGGCATCGATCGCTGCTTACAGCTACCGCAACACAACCTACCTTGTACCCTTTGCCCCGGCATTGCTCCTTTGCCATCGAGGTTGGATCGCGCCCATCTATGCTCCGCTCGCTCTCGTCGCCCTGCTCGCCTGGCCCGCCCCGCAACCCCAGATGCCAATCTCGAATCAATTCGCGGGAAGGGAAGTCCTCCACCTCGACCCCGACGACCAACTCCGCACCACCCTCTTCCCTGGTGCCACGGTCCGCTACGTCTTCATGATGGAGCACCTTCCGCCCAACGGTCCTCTGGACTTCGAGCGTCTCGGGATCGCAAAGTCTGTCCCCGCCTTCCTCGAAGCTCCCGATGCCAAGGTGGATGTCGTTCTTGCCAAAGACCTAGAAGCACTCAAGGCGCTGATTCTCTCCAGCCCCCAGCGCGACTTCATCCTGTCTCCAGGAGTCTGGCAAACCCTGGCCATTCAAGTACCCCACGAGATCAAAATCGACTATAAAGTATGGCTTCGATCCCGCGCGCTTAAAGAAGGTCCAAGGCCCAACCGATTTCAATATGAAGTCAAGTTGTGATAGATTGGTTTGTGAAGTTGACTTTCAAAGGAATTTCATGTCAATAAAAAAGCTTCCCTTTTTCCAAGTAGCAGGGCTTGCTTTGGCCTTCTTGTTAACGGCCTCGCCTAGCACCGCTCAAGTCCTCTACGGTTCAGTCGTCGGAACCGTCACCGATGCTTCAAACGCCTTGATCCCCGGAGCCACCGTCACGGTCAAGAGCAAAGAGACTGGCACCACCAGAACCTCTACGACCAACTCTGAAGGCTCCTACAGCATTCCCACAATTCAAGGTGGTTTGTACGAAGTTGAAATCAAGAAAGACGGCTTCCGCACCGCCCGCCAGGAAAGAGTTGAGATCACTGCCAACACCGTGACCCGTGTTGACCTGAAGCTGACCGTCGGCCAAGTGAGTGAATCGGTCACGATCGAAGCGAATGCCGCGATCCTGCAAACCGATCGTTCCGAAGTCCGCGCCGAAATCACCTCGAAGACCCTCACCGAGTTGCCTGTCGCCAATGGCCGCAACTACCAGTCCCTCTTCGTCACGCTGCCCGGCATCTCACCGCCCACCACGCCGCACTCGGTTCCTTCGAACCCGTCGCGCTCGATGCAGTGGCAGACCAACGGTAACAACACGGCTTCGAACAACACCCGTATCGATGGTGCCAGCGCCACGAACATCTGGCTGCCGCACATTTCGAGCTACGTCCCCGCTCTCGAATCGATCGAGACCGTCAACATCGTCACCAACACCTTCGACGCCGAGCAAGGTCTCGCCGGTGGCGCATCGGTCAACCTGAGCGTCCGCTCCGGTTCAAACGTGACCTCCGGTGCCTTGTTCCACTACCATCAAGGCAACTGGTCGCAAGCCCGCAACTTCTTCTTGCCTGCCAACCAGCAGAATCCGAAGTACGTCTCGAACCAGTACGGTGGCCGCCTCGGTGGCGCCATCATCAAGAACAAGCTCTTCTACTTCGGTAGCTGGGAAGACTCAAAGGACCGCCGCTTCGCCGGCTCCCTGCAGACAGTTCCGACCGCCATCATGCGCACGGGTAACCTCTCCACATCGAACCTGCCTGTTTACGACCCGGCCACTGGTGCCGCTAACGGCACAGGCCGTCAGCCCTTCGCTGGCAACATCATCCCGGCCTCGCGTATTCACCCCACTGCTGCTCTTCTGATGCAGCGCCTGCCTCAGGAGAACAACCCGGCCCCGAACGGCATTCCGAACAACAACTACTTCGCCCTCGGCCAGGCTGCCTTCGACCGCCGCACGATCGACTCGAAGTTCAACTACAACATCTCCGACCGATGGACTGCTTTTGCCCGCTTGAGCTGGCTCGACTTCGACCTCACCGCTCCCACCGCCTTCGGTGAAATCGGCGGCGGTCCGATCGCCTTCGGCAACCCCGGCAAGGGCTTCGGTAGCACCTGGAGCGGTACTCTCGCCACTACCTACACTGTGAAGCCGACCTTCATTGTCGACGCCTACTTCGGCTACACCCTGATGGACACCAACATCGAACAGCCTGGCCTCGGCCCAAATCGCGGCCGTGACGAACTGCGTATCCCCGGCACGAACGGCACACGCTTCTTCGAATCCGGCTTCCCTGGCTTCGGCATCGGTGGCTTCTCTGCCTTCGGTTCTACCGAAAACTACATGCCCTACTACCGCACCGACCCGCAATTCCAGTACGTTGCCAATGCCAATTGGCTCAAGGGAAACCACAACATCCGCTTCGGCATGGACATCTACCACTTGCAGTTGAACCACACCCAGCCGGAATTTGCCGGTGCAGCTGGTGGCGCAGCAGGCCGTCTCAATTTTGGTCAGGGCCCAACACAGTTGCGCCTTGACAACGGCAACGTCGCCGCAGGCAACAACTTCAACTCCATGGGCACTTACCTGCTCGGTCTCGTCGATGGCGGTGGCCGCATCCTGCAGGTACCGGATATCTACCGCACCAAGACCACTATGTACAGCTTCTACATTCGTGACCAATGGCAGGTCAACCGTAAGCTGACGCTGTCCTACGGCACTCGTATGGAGAGCTTCCCGATGCCTTGGCGCGAAGGCGACCGCGGCATGGAGCGCTATGATTTCGCCACCAACGAAATGATCGCTTGCGGCCTCGGTGGTACTCCTCGCAATTGCGGCACGAGCGTTGCCAAGCTCCTCTTGTCGCCCCGCCTCGGTATTGCCTACCGCTTGAACGAGAAGACCGTCATCCGCACCGGCTTCGGCCTCAACTGGGATCCTTGGAACCTCGCACGCCCCCTGCGCACGAACTACCCGATCCTGGCTGCCTTCAACCTCGCGCCTCCCGCGCTCGGTTGGGCTACCACTTTCACACAGGGCTTGCCGACACTGCCGGAGCCGGTCATCAACAACAATGGCCGCATCACCATTCCTGCAAACTACGCCGTCAACACGACCGGCGAGAACTTCAAACGCAGCTACATTCTGAACTACAATCTCACCGTCCAGCGCGACCTTGGCAACAACTGGTCGACGCAGGTCGGTTATGTTGCCAGCCGCGCAGTTCGCGTCTCCGGCCGCTTGAACCGTAACGCCGGCCAGGTGATTGGCGCCGACCAAGCCGGTCAGCCCCTGTTCCCTCGCTTCGGCCGCGCTGTCGAAACTAGCCTCATCGGACCGATGGGCGACAACAACTACCACTCGATGCAGGCTACGCTCACCAAGCGCTACTCGAATGGCCTGCAGGCGAACGTCGCCTACACCTGGTCGAAGGCCATGGGTTGGTGCTGCAACGAAGACAACAACGGTGGCCCGCTCGTTCCTGCTCTCAACTACACGAGCTTGAACTACGTGCCGCTCAACTTTGATCGCACTCACAACGTTCAGTTCACCGCTGCCTACGAGTTGCCCTTCGGCAAGAACAAGCGCTTCTCCGGCAGCAAAGCCTTCAACGCGGTGGCGGGCGGTTGGCAGATCAACACGCTCACCAGCTTCATGACCGGCACTCCGGTCCGCGTCACCTCCGACGGTGGCAGCTTGCGTCTGCCTGGCAGCACGCAGCGCGCCGACCAGGTCAAGCCCACCGTGCAAAAGCTCGGCGGCATCGGCCGCGGCACGCCGTACTTTGATCCCTTCGCCTTCGAGCGCGTCCTCGAACCCCGCTTCGGTAACGCCGGCTTCAACAGCCTGCGCGGACCCAGCTTCTTCAACACCGACTTGGGTGTGTTCCGTTCCTTCGCCGTCAAGGAGAAGATGAACCTCCAGTTCCGCGCCGAACTGTTCAACTGGACCAACACTCCGAAGTTCGCCAACCCCTCGTCCGGTATTAACGGCCGCGTGCTCAACGCTGCAGGTCAGTTTACCGGCGGCGTGTTTGAAGTCACCGGCACTAACGCTGGTGGCCGCGAACCGAACGGCGACCGTATCCTGCGTCTTGGCCTGCGCCTGACGTTCTAATCAATCCTCATCAGCAAAGTGATTCACCGGGCCTTGCCCCCAACCCAAACCTGGGTTCGAGGCAATCGCCCGGTGAATTCGTTTTAGGCCCCTCTTTACAGCTCTTCTCCGCTCGAGCAGCGCTGCCGTCCTTGCCCGCGTTCGAATCTTCCCAATGCTCAATCTCGGTATGTCCAGACCGCAGATCGCCAGTGCCTCACCAACGTGTAAATGTAGAGGGCGACTCAAGGATCAGGCGCTGCCGCTGAAATGAAGTCCTCGCCATACTCGTGCTGCGCACTCGACCTAGCTAGCGCTGGAATAGTGACGCTCAGGTTGAAGATCGCTAGCGTCCCATAGTCGTGTAAAGCGTAGAAGCAACTTTCGGATCGAACTCCGCCGCTGAATTGAGGTCCTCGCCATGCCAATGCAGCACATTCGGGAGAGTCTAGCTGGGAGAGCATTGTTCTCGAGCTCAGGAGGAGGTTCACCCTTCGCAATTTGTCTCGATACGGTTCGTCGTCTACTCAAGCTCTCCTCAAGAAGGATGCAGAAAGGCCAAGGCATCACACTCGAAAGGGTCTCACTCGCTCTGATCGGAGTTGGAGTCGATTCAATTTTAGGTTCGCGCCAACGATTAACTCTGATTGGCGAAGTGATTCACAGGACCTTGGCCGCGACCCAGGCCTGGGTTCGAGGCGATTGCGTTGTGAATCCATTTCTTGGCCTTCTTTACGGCTGACTCAAGTGCTTCTCCGCGTGCAAGCAATGCAGTGATCGCCGCCGAGTAGCTGCAGCCGGTGCCATGCGTATGAACCGTGTCAATGCGCTCGGCTGTCAACTCAAGCTCCCCGCCATGCCAATAGAGCAAATCCATGGCGGCACCCTCGAGATGACCTCCCTTGACTAGCACTGCTCCCGCGCCCAGATCGAGGATCGCCTGCGCCGCATCGCGCATCTGCCCTGGCGTCGAGACTGCAAGCCCCGTGATCGCCGCAGCTTCGTGAAGGTTTGGGGTGAGCAAGGCGCTGGCCGGCACCAGCTCTTCGATTAGTTTTTGCCGGGCTTCGCTGGCCATCAGCGGCGCGCCGTGCTTGGAGATCATCACCGGGTCTACCACGAGAGGAAACGTGAAAGCGGCAGCTTCAAAGGCAATGCGCTCCACCATCTCCGGGCTACCCAGTGCCCCGGTCTTGGCTGCCGCAGGAGGAATGTCCTCGATTACAGCGAGCAATTGAGCGGTGACGAATTCGGGTCTTAGCGTTTCAACCGCCTCGACTCCGACCGTGTTCTGCACCGTGAGTAGAGTCAGTACCGCTTCACCGTAAACCTGGAATTGATGAAATGTCTTGAGGTCCGCCTGAATGCCTGCCCCGCCGCTCGGGTCAGATCCGGCGATCGTCAATGCAACAGGAAGGGTCACACCTGCAGGATCAGAACCGTAATGTTATCTGGTCCGCCCGCGTTGCGGGCTGCCTCAACCAGAGTCTGAGCTTTACTTTGTAAGTCTTGGCCGTCGGCCGCGAGGATTTTGGCAATCGCTTCGGCCCCAACTACTCCATGCAGACCATCGCTGCAAAGCAGTAGTTGCATTCCCGGAACATTGGAGATGGTTCGTGTATTTACCCTTAAAGGGTTTCCGACGCCAATCGCCATGGTAAGCACATGTCGCATTGGATGCCGCTTCAAGGTATCTTCGTCGATTCCCAGCCGCCGCCCGACTTCGTTCACCCAGGTTTGGTCTTCCATCAGCGAAGTGAGTTCCTGGTTGTAGTACGAATAGATCCTGCTGTCGCCCACGCTTGCGATGTGCATGAGTTCCCCAGCGTGTAAGAGCCCTACAAGTGTAGTGCCCATGCCCTCGAGGGAAAGGTCGTTCGCTGCGGTGCGTTTGACGCGTTCATTGGCTTCGATGAACGCTTCCTCAAGATCCTTTAACCGTGGGTTGGGACGCTTCTCCATGACTTCGAGAACGGTCTCCGCCGCAAGCCGCGCGGCTGTTTCACCCGCCTGGGCCCCACCCATTCCATCGGCAACGATATAGAGGTTTTGCGTGCGGTCTACGAGCAGGAAGTCTTCGTTATTCTTCCTGACACGTCCAGGATCGCTCAGGCCATAGCTTTGCATGATCGGCACAATGAATTATAAACCAATACAGGTGCCGCCATCCCCGGGATGGCGCATGACGAGCCTAGCTGGCGCTGGCTCCGGCCTCGAGTGGGACTTCGCCCGTAGAAGGCTTGGTGCGCACAAACTCGTAGCGCTCCATGGTTGCCGCAGCGAAATTCTGGTGGCTGCGAATCACTTTGCCCATACAACGGAGACGCACGTCTTCGTCGGGCTCTTGGCCAGTCGGGAGAGTGATCGCATACTCGATGATCTCTCCAACAGGAAGTGGTTGATTCAGTTCAAAGAGCACGCCGTTAGAAGACATGTTCAGAGTATGTCCCTGAGCATTGCTGAAGTGATGGCCGCTGCGGATCACTTCGAAAGGGAGGCGTAGCTCAAATCGTTGGCTTTTACGGTTTTCGATCACGGTTCAGCTTAATCTACAAGGACCCTTAGGTCAGGTCAAGAAAAATACCTAGATTGAATAGTCAAAAAGGACTAGTAGTACTACGTTACATGGATGGTTCACAATAGTAAGAGTGAAGCGGGTCCTGCGATATGCGAGCGGAATTGGACTGGTTGTTCTGGGGATCATTGGGTTGATTCTCCCGATCATGCCGGGTTGGGTGTTTTTTGTACCGGGGCTCATGATTCTAGCTGAAGAGTTGCCGTGGCTCGACCGATTTCTCAAGAGATGGTTGGCTTATGCCAAAGAAAAATTGAAACGAGAGCAGCAACCAAGCAAAAATGACGAGTCGGAATCGCCTCCTCCTGCCGTATAATCGCCCCAATAGGGTTTTTCTGTTGAAACGACTGATTCAATTTCTCTTAGTGTGTCTGCTCGCCAACGCGCAGAGTCCAAAGAGCAGTCCTCCACCTCCGGGTTATGCCGGAAGCATTATGTGCCGGGGCTGTCACCCGGACATTTCAGCTGCTTTCTTTCGCAACGCTCACTTCAAGTCGACTACTGACGAGAAGCTGAAGTTTGAGCAGAAGGGTTGCGAGAGTTGTCACGGTCCAGGCAAAGCTCACATTGAGGCCAAGGGAGACAAGACCAAGATCATCGCGTTCTCCCAGATGCAGCCCAAGAAGATCCTTGATAACTGCCTGCAGTGCCACACGCAACAGATGGGGCGAGCAAACATCCGGCGCAGTTCGCACACTACGGCGGATGTGGTTTGTACTAACTGCCACTCAATCCATAAGTCAGCGACGCCGAAGCAACTTCTCGCGAAACCACAAACGGATCTTTGTTACGGCTGCCACCAGAACATACGCGCACAGTTTTCGATGCCGGTGAAGCATCGTGTCAACGAAGGTTTCATGCAGTGCTCGGATTGCCACAATCCACATGGCGCAGAGGCGCCGACCTGGAAGATGAGCGCCCGGCCGCGGATGATGGCTCAGGGCTTGCAGAATGAAGAGCCCTGCATGAAGTGCCATGTCGACAAGCGTGGGCCTTTCGTTTTCGAACATGCCGCAGTGAGAGTGGATGGATGCGCCTCGTGCCACGTTGCGCATGGCGGAATGAATGCGAGGCTCTTGAAGCGACCGCAGGTGTTTACACTTTGCCTCGAGTGTCATAACGGCGCAGGGAACTTTGGACGCCAGGGCGATGGCATCCAGTTGACCCCGCCGACGCACTCTTTGACCGACCCGAAGTATCAGAACTGCATCGTGTGCCATGCCCGGATTCACGGATCGAATTCACATGCGAGCTTTCTACGATGAACATCCTGTTGCTCGCCTTACTCGCCCAGCAAACGGTTGCGCCGACCGTGGAACCCGTTGGAGTGCCGAGAGGCAATACGATCGGTGATTACAACGTACGGCAATCGTTTGAGACCGGTTATCGATTTGCGAATGTGGATGGCAATCGAGGCAAATACCGCAGCGATGTGAACTTTCTGAATGGTGTTCGCGTGTTGGGTACTTCCCTGACTGTGAACTCGCGCAACGGCAAAGGAAAGTACTTCGACGAGATCATCCTCAACACGCAAGGGTTGGGCAACGACCCGTACCAATTCGCATCGATGCGTGTCGAGAAGAACCGGCGGTATCGCTATGAGTTGACCTGGCGGCTGAACGACTACTTCAACCCGGGACTCACGATTGCGTTCGGGCAGCACTTCCAGAATCTCGAACGGCGCATGCAGGACCATCAGTTCACGTTGTTCCCTGGCAAGAAAATACAGTTCTTCGGCGGCTTCTCGGGAAACAACCAGAGCGGGCCAGCGCTATCGACCGTGAACCTGTTCGACACGAGGGGCAACATCTTTCCGTTCTTTGAAAACGTGCGCCGCAAGCAGAACGAGTTTCGCTTTGGTGGACAGGCACAGTTTGCTGGTATGAAGCTGTTTTGGCAGCGCGGCTGGGAATTTTTCAAGGAAGACACGCGCGGATTTCTCGATCAGCCGGGTACGCCGCTCGATCCCCTGGTGACGAATACAACGCTTGCTAACTTCAGGCGGGATCATCCTTATCACGGCTCGACGCCGCACTGGCGGGTGAACCTGTTCACCGAAGCTGCCAAGTGGTTTACTGTGAACGCTCGATTCACACACTCGAACGGCAACCGCAATTTCATTTTCGATGAGGTGGCGAATGGAGCCGTGCGCGGCGGAGCGCGCAATGTGCAGACGCTCGTATTTGGTGACGCGCGCCGGCCTGTGACGGCGGCGAACCTTTCGTTTTCGATTTTACCGACGAGCCGGATTACGATCTCGAACCATACAGCCTTCCATCAGACGAAGATGGAGGGGGACAGCACGATCCGTCAGTTGACGAATGGAACGCTTGATAGCACAGTGGCTAACTTCCAGTTTCTTGGTATTCGAGCGGTCACGAATTCGACGTTGCTCGATGTGGCATTGAAGCCCTGGTTGTCGGTGCAGGGCGGTTACCAGTTCAGCGACCGTCGCATTCGATCGACTGAGTTGCTGAATGATGCTGGCTTCATTGATCAGGCACGGGGAGAGCAGTCGAACCGCTTGAATGCGGGCACGGCTGGCTTCCGGCTGCGGCCCATCAAAGGGCTGACGATCGTGGCTGACGGCGAAATTGGCCGGCAGAACCGTCCGTTCTACACAACCAGCGAGAAAGACTACCATGCGTTTGGCGCGCGGGCCGAATACAAGCAGAAGTACTTCCGTGTGGCTGCGCAGACGCGCAATAGCGTGAACTTTAACTCAGTGAGTTTGTTCCGTCATTCTTCACGAGCTCGCAACTATACGGTTGATGGATCCTGGACCCCGAGCACCCGCTTCGCTGTGGATGCGGGCTACCAGAAGCTGCATCTGGATACGGTGACCGGGATCGCCTACTTTCTGAATTTCAATCAGGTGGACAGAGATTCTTCGTTCTTCCTGTCGAATGTGCATGCGGCACACGCCGGTGTGCGGACTGTCGTTGCCAAGAAACTCGACGTCTATGCAGGCTTCTCTTCGAACCGTGATACGGCAGGATCGGGGGCCGGGTTTACAACGCAACCGGCATTGCTTGCGGCGCAAGTGTTTCCGTTGACGTTTGTTTCTCCGCAGGTTCGGCTCAGCTATCGAATCAATGAGAAACTCCGCGGCAACTTCGGCTATCAACACTATGACTATACCGAGAAGATTCTACAGCTGCAAAACTACCGTGCTCACACGGGGTTTCTCAGCGTGTTATGGACTTTCTAACTCATGATTGACGGCTTTTGGCTCAGTACCTGCCTGCTCATAGCGATGACGGTGGGTATCATTTACTTCCGCTATTCGACCACGTCGCAAGATAGCAACTGGCCACTTGTGTACTACGCGTTCGTAGTGCTGCACCTTCAGCTCTACCCCGAGGGCTTGAGCCAAAACGTAGTGTTCGCGGCAATCCTCGCGGCAATGTTTATCCGGTTTGAATTTCTAGCGGGTTGGTTATTAAAGACGGTTCAGTTGGCTGAGTGTGTGCTGTTGATGCTGATCATCTATCGCTTGCTCTCGCTACTTCTCTAGCTCGAGGCCCGATTCTTTCAGCGCGCGCCAGCCGCCATCCAGGCTAATGGGTTGCGTGTAGCCCATCTTGAGCAGATTGTCAGCGACCAGGGCAGAACGGAAGCCGCCGCCGCAATAGAGAACCAGCTTCGCGGACTTGTCGGGGACTTTGGTTTCTATATCGCGTTCGATGACGCCTTTGCCGAGGTGGAGTGCGCCCTTGACGTGGCCGGCAGCGAATTCGCTTTCTTCACGGGTGTCGATCAGAATGTGGGGCTCACCTGAGGCGTGGAGCTCTTTGTACTGGGCGAGGTCGATTTCTTTGACGCGAGATTTGGCGTCGTTGACCAGGGCGAGGAATCCGGGGTTGTGTTGCATTGGGTTCGTTTCCTTAGATGCGTTCGATGTGAGCACCGGCGGCGGCGAGTTTGGCTTCGATTCGCTCGTAGCCTCGATCCATATGATAAACGCGATCGAGGATGGATTCACCTCGGGCGACGAGGGCGGTCAGGACCAGGGAGGCGCTGGCGCGGAGGTCGGAGCACATGACCTGAGCACCGGTGAGGTCGCTTGGGCCAGCAACGATTGCCTGGCGGCCTTCGATGCGGATGTTGGCACCCATGCGGGCCAGCTCGGGGACGTGCATGAAGCGGTTCTCGAAGATGTTCTCGGTGATGAAGCTAATGCCTGAGGAGACAGTCATCAGGGCCATGAACTGGGCTTGAAGGTCGGTGGCGAAGCCGGGGTGTTCTTCAGTGGTCATGTCAACGCTGCGGAGGCGGCTGGAGGGGCGGGTTTGGACGGCGGTGTCGCTCGCGTCGATGCGGGCGCCGGCCTGGCGGAGTTTGTTGAGCAGTGCGGTGAAGTGTTCCGGGATGCAATCGGTGACGGTGACCTCGGAGTTGGTCATGATGCCGGCGATGAGGAGTGTGCCTGCTTCGATGCGATCGGGGATGATGGTGTGCTCGGCGCCATGGAGTTGCTTGACGCCTTCAATGACAATGCGGGAGGTGCCGGCGCCGGAGATTTGTGCACCCATCTTGGTGAGGAGTTCGGCGAGGTCGACGACTTCGGGTTCGCGGGCGGCGTTCTCGAGGACGGTGGTGCCCTTGGCGAGGGCGGCCGCCATCATGAGGTCTTCTGTGCCGGTGACGGTGATGCGCTCAAAGTGGACGGTGTTGCCATGGAGGCCATTGGGGGCAGAGGCTTCGATGTTGCCGTGTTCCTGATGGACAGTGGCGCCGAGGTGCTCGAGGCCGTTGATGTGGAGGTTGATGGGGCGGGCACCGATCGAGCAGCCTCCGGGGACGGAGACGCGGGCGGTGCCGGTGCGAGCGGCGAGAGGGCCGAGCACGAGGCTTGAGGCGCGCATGGTTTTGACGATTTCGTAAGGCGCCTCGGGGTTGGTAATCGTTTTGGCTTCGATCCGCACGGAACCATTGGGGAAGCGTTCGACTGTGGCCCCGTTGAACTCGAGTAGCTTGAGCATGGTGGCGATGTCGCGGACCTGCGGGACGCGGTGGAGGGTGACGGGTTCGGCGGTGAGGAGGCAGGCGGCAATTGCTGGGAGGGAAGAATTTTTTGAGCCGCTGACGGGGAGCGTGCCGGCAAGGGATTGCCTGCCGATGATGCGAAATTTATCCATTGCGTTGTTCTCTTTAGGCTAGCCCAGGGGGGAGATCCAATTGGTGATGATGTCAATCCGATTGGGGGCTTCGATTTGAGGCTTCTTCGACAACAGGAAGCGATTCCGGCTCTGGTCGAAGACAGAGAGAGGATGCCAATGATTGGGTTCCACGAAATCGCCTTCGAACAGAACACTGGATGGGGAGAGCTTACCCTCGGTGAAGCGGACCTGACGGATCTCACTGCCGGAGCGGTAATAGAGGGTAGAGCCATCTTGAGACCAGACGGGGGCAACTCCTAGACCGGGAATGGTGATGGCTGCCTGGTTTGGGTTTTCGATGTTCTGTATGACGATCTCACCGCCGCTGGAACGATTGGAAAAGGCGAGCCAACGGAGATTTGGGGAGAGGCGGGGATGGATTTGAGAGTGTTGCCCGCCGGCGAGGAGGCGGAGGGACTTTGCATCACCAAAGTTAACGCTGTAAGCATCGATATTGGTGGTTGGGTGGAAGCCCTCGGCGAATAGGAGGCGATTTGAGTTTTGGGGCCATTGGATCGGGTACTGAGCGAGGCCAGTGAAAGGCAGATCCCATTCGACTTTGCGAGATTCGATATTGAGTACATGGAGGCCGGGGAGCCAATCTGCGGGACGGGTGCGGCTGAAGGCGATGCGCTTGCTATCGGGAGAGAAGCAAGCGTAGGGTTCGACGTCTGAGATGAGCTCGACGGTGGCACCGGTTTGAAGTTCGTAGCGAAAGAGGAGCAGATAGCGCGAGTCGCTCGAGATATCCGCAACGTGGAAGGGGCCGGGCGGAACCTGAAGCGGAGTCGATTTTCCGTCGAGGCCGACCCAAACGGGTTTCCAGTCTGGCAAGGTGTTTTCAGGGACGAATACAAGAGTGCCGTCATCGGACAGGTCGGCATCCGGGCCAGTCCAGCCAGCGTTGGCAACGCCGGAAAGGATGGCTCGCGGTTGCCCGGTGAGCTTCATCTGGTCGCGATCGAACCCTGAGATGTAGAGACTGCCTGCCCAGAAGTAGAGGATTCTGCCGTCATTGAGAAAGCGTCCGCCCATGGCGGGAGTTAGCAGTTCTTTGGTGGCTCCGGTGGTGAGATCCAGGCAGCGGAGAGATCTCGCCTGTGGGCCGAGGACGGACGAGTAAAGCAGGTAGTGTTGGTCCAGGAGATCTTGAGGGATGAGTGTTTCAAGGCCCTTGCCGCCGTAGGGGATGTCGAGGACCCGAGGCTGGGCTGCTGATTTTAGCCAGATGGCGCAGGCAGAGGCAAGGCCCGATTGAGCAGGGCCGGGAATCTTCAGAGGAACCGGGAAAAGCAAGTCGCCGCTGGAGGTGGCTCGCACCGATATGACGCCAGGGCGAAACGGCCAAGAATACAGTTTTCTGATATTTGAGCCATCTCTGCGGTAGAGGCCTGAGTTCCTCGCGAGGACCAGGGACTGGGAGGATTCGAGGAACTGCAAGGATACCGGATCTTGGAAATCAGAAAGAGGTTGGGATTTTCCTGATACGAGATCCCTGAGTATGGCTTGAGGACGGTTGGCGTGGTTGGCGATGTAGGCGAGTTGTTGCCCGTCGGCTGAAATGGCGGCTATTTTGCCAGTGCTGCGAGCGATCGATTGGGGAGGCGGAAGCAGGATGGAGGAGCGGACGCCGAGAGGTTTGGCAGGCTTGCGAAGTAAGGTCGAGGCGACTGTGGCGGCGCCGGAAGTGGCGAGGGCGACAGAGGCGTAGAGCAAGGATCGGCGGCGGGGTGGAGGAGGCGCGGGGAGTGTTTGAGGTGGGGGTGGCTGTAGATGTGGCTGCGTGACTTCGACAACCGCCAGGAACCGATAGCCACGGCGAGGAATTGTGTCAATATATCCCGGGCGATCGGCTTCATCGAGAAGGGCTTGCCGAAGGCGCCGCACGGAAGAGTTGATGCCACTTTCGAAATCGACATTGATGCCGTCTGGCCAAAGGAGATCCTGGATGTCCTGGCGGGTGACCATTTCGCCGGGTCGTTCGAGAAGGATGGTGAGGATGCGGGCGGGTTGATCCTGGAGCCGGATCAGGCTGCCGGACTTGGTGAGAATACCCCTGTCAGGACTAAAGTGGAAGGGGCCGGAGCGATACTGACGCTGCGGTGACGATTCCATGTGTTTATTGTAGGCGGAAACTCATGTCAGATTAAACGACAAAATGTTTGTTTTCAATCAATTAACCCGTTAGATGGATTGCAGGGCATGGTTAGAAAGAGTTTCGCCGAGCCTGGGTTAGTTTGACTGACATGACACCACAAACACGTCACATTCTCACTCTGAAGTTAGCGGGAGATGAGCGGACACATTGATGGGGAACAGCGGTTTGGGGACGTAGGCGAAGGGAGGGTTTAGCCCGACCATAGCCGGAGGCCCCAAACCGCTCCGAGCGGGTCCTTGCGGTGATAGATTTGGAATCTTCCAAAACCCTAAATCACCCCCGAAAGGACACCACTCATGAGCGACACACAGAAGCTTATCAAAGCCCGCATCGGCCTGTTGCAACTGGCCCAGTAACTGG
>VFZU01000037.1 GCA_016870995.1 Acidobacteriota bacterium | reverse complement strand
AGCAGAGCTCGCTTCCGTCTCTCCCACTACAGCGATTCTGCTAAAACAAAGGCTGGCTGTCCAGTGCTTTTTCCGCCTGGCAGCCGACAGTGTCTAGACTCGTGTCTCACGGAAGGGGACAAGCCCAGTGCGCAGAGATGGCAATGTGAAGCAAGAAGATTTGGGTACCCGCACGATCGAAGGTGTAAGCGCAAAAGGCCTGAAGACTACTATGACTATTGCTGCCGGTGAAGTTGGTAATGAGCGCCCAATCGAGGTAGTGACGGAAACCTGGTATAGCGATGAAATCAAAGGTGTCGTCCTTACGAAGCATACCGACCCAAGATCAGGGGAGATGACCAACCGCTTGATGAATGTGAAGCTCGGGAATCCTTCGCGGAGCCTTTTCGAGCCACCCGCCGATTACAAAATCGAAGAGGTCACCAACATGCGCATGCCCATGGAGATGCCTGCAATCCGAGTGAAAGAAGATCGCTAAGGCTTCTTTTTCTTAAAGAGATCGATTACGGAATTGACAACTTCCATCATTCGCTGCGGGTTTTGAAGTTTGAGCTTGGCGATGGCCGCCGTATCTGGGGCGAGGATTGGTTTGGCGAAGGTTCCACGAATTGTGGCGGGAATCATGAGGTTGCCACTCGGATTGGCGAGGGCGGCGGTCATGAACCCGCCAATTTTATTTCCGCCAACTTGTTCAGAATAACGGCGATCCAGTACCGACAGGAGCTTGAGGTCGAGCGTCTGGTCTGCAAGGTTCATATTGCCGGTGATGGCAGCACTCAGGTTCGACAAGTCGAGCTTAAGATTTTGTGTCGTCGCCTGGCCTCCATGAATTTCAAGATCGCCCGTGATGCCGACGAACTGGGTGAAGCAGTCTGTTGGAGCATTGAAGCCAACGAAGCGGGCGATCTTGGCAAGTTCGTTGGTGAGATTGAATGATGCGATGCGGCCTTGGCTGAAGTTGAGTGAAACTCTTCCCTCCAGTGATTTCGCAAGCTCCGTTGGCTCGGCTGGGGAGAATTTCAAGTTCAGATTGGCGCCGAAGGGGCCGCTGACGATTCCCTTCAACGACGTTGCAGCGACAAGGAGTTGAGAAGATTCAATACGCTCCAACTGCGATTGAATCTCCACCTGAGGCTGCACAGGGCGAAGATCGATATCCATGGAGCCCGTGTGTTGTCCGCCGTAGAGAGAGGTGTTGAGCGGGTCGAGCACCAGATGGCCACTGCGGAATGTTGCTTTTGAGGCGACCTGAGCCAGAGTTAGCTCGGCAACTCGCAAAGTGGAGATATTAACGTTGCCGGATGCTGAGAGATTGGATGGCTTGCTGCCTGGCTCGCTCTTGATGATGGAGCGCAACTCATCCAGATGCAGATGGCTTGAGGTTAAGTCGAAGCCGATCGTTGGCTGGTTCAGATTGGACATGCGAACCTCGCCATTGATGTCTGAAGAGCCCAGGCGGGCCGAGATTGAATTGGCGGCCAATTGCTCGGCATCGAAGCGAAAATTGGCGTTCGCAATTTCAACCGGCTTGGCAAATGACGGCAGCTTCACCGTGGCGCTTGCCAGTGAGCCACTGCCAGCGTAGGCAAGGGGCGCCTTACCGCCAAGCGCGCCATGAATGCGAATTTGCAACTTTGCATCGCCCTCGGCATTGACGCCGTCTACAGCAGAAACTCCGTAGGCTCGAGCGATCGCAAGTAATTCCGGAAGTTTTGCCGTGGGAGCGAGTAGGGTTGCCTCAAGCATTGGCTTACTTGCGTATTGCGAGAGAACGGCAAAGGCCAACAATTGCGTTGAGCCGCTGACGACTGTCGCTGGTTCGATGGAGATTCGATCCGGGGTGATTGCTATGCCCAGTTTGGCCGTGCGGACAGGTTGCTTGATCTCGCCGCCGGAAACTTCAAAGCCGGTGATGTCCACACGGCCTTGAAGCCTTGGCGCCTTGATTGTGCCCTGGGCTTCGATACTTGCCTCGATCTCGCCTTTTGTTGCGGTTCCTGCCGGAAGAAACAACGGTACGAGTGTTTGAATGTTCGATTTGGGAATCGCGAGACGCAGGTTCATTGCTGTGTCAGCCAGATCGCCTTCCAGGGAAGCTTTCAGATCAGCCAGGCTGAGCTTCATGTCTTTGAACGACGTCTTCAACTTGCCCGCCGTGATGGTGCCTTCCGCCGCGATTGATTTGCCCGATGGCATCAAGGCTGCCAATCGCAATTGAAATGGTTCGCCATCTGCGTAGTCCCGTACTTCGGCAGATAAATTCGAATAGACCTGCCTTGAAGTTTGTGGCCTGAGAATTCCGATCGACGCTTTTTCAACTCCAAGCCGCGCAAGTCTTGTCGCGGATCGATTGGGTTCGTTTGAGCCCAGAGTCGAGAAATTCCAGATTCCTTGTTCGTTTTGGATCAGTTCAACTTCAGTGGCATCGATGCGAATGCTGGTGATCTCAAGATTACCGGTCAGCAGTGGCGGCAAAGATGGCCGGACTTCAATGCTAGCGGCCTTCAGAAAGGGAGCATTCGAGAAGGCCGGGTCGTCGGCGACGCTGAGGTTTGTCGCGTTGAGGCCAGGCGGGAAGATCTGGATCGCGATCTTCTCGACGCTGACCTGTCTTCGCTGGGACTTGCTCAGGGCGGCGGTTAAGACTGGCTTCAGCCGGGACGCATCAAAAAATAGATAAGCCGCCAGTACAGCTAAAAGCGGAAGTCCCAGCAGGCCAATCCAAATGAGTCGTCCCGATTTGCGCATACATCCTGAGTGTAAGCGCGGACATCAAATATGTGCCAAGGTGGAGGTGAAATGGCAAGACCTGACGTAATTGATCTCGATGATTTTGGCCCAAGGCGACCTGTGCGGGGCGGAGGCGGGTTTGGTTTGGGGGGCTGGCTGCTGGTGCTTTTTGTTTTGGTGGCTAGCGCCCGCACAGTGGCTCGCACCTGGATCGACTTCGCGTGGTGGAAAGAAGTGGGCCAAGTGGAAACCTGGGGGCAGATGCTGATCTACGGCTGGCTGCCGAGCCTCGGAGCTGGGCTAGTCGCGTTTCCCGTCTTTTGGCTGTTGTATTCGAAGGCGCAACCCCGGCGTGTTTTTCGTTGGTGGAAACCCGTTCTGGGCCTTGTAATCTCGCTAGTGCTGGGGTCTGTTTTGATCGACAACTGGACCGTTGTTCGCTACTACGGTTCGACTGGCGTGGCAGCGGAAGCATGGCGTGATCCTGTTTTTGGCCAACCAATCGGCTTCTACTTCTTTCAATTGCCTTTCTACGAGATGGTGCTGAAGTACGTTCAGGGAATCCTGGTGATTGGGTTCGTTTTGTATTGGGTCGCGAGCCGATTTGAATCTCTGCGTGACCGGATCTCGCGCATGCAGGACGAGCAGGCAGTGGATCTCTCGGGTTTGAATCTGGGCGAGGCATTTCGTGGACCCGCAATTCGAGTGGCAGTCGCATTGTTCTTCCTGCTCCTTGGAGCGAGGGCTTATTTGAGCCGATTTGATGTTCTGTTTGAAGACCACGGATTTTTGGTTGGAGCCGACTATGTTGATGTGAATATCGTGTTACCTATGATCTGGGGGCTGGTTGGTGCTTGCGTTGCTGGGGCCGGGCTTGTATTGGCCGGCCGAGCTGGCCTTGCATTGGGATTAGTGATTGTGGCTTACGTGGCCACAGGGGTTGTGCCGAAAGCAGTGAATGCGATCAGCGTCCGCCCGAACGAGATTTCCCTCCAGAAGCTCTATATTGAGCGGCACATCGATGGGACGCGCACCGCGTATGGACTTGCCAGCCAGTTGAAAGAGCGCGACTATGCCGCGCAGATTGGCGGCAAATTCGAGCCCGCAAAGCATCAGACGCTGCTCGACAACGTGCGGCTATGGGATTGGAAAGCGTTTCACGACACGATTACCCAGATTCAGGCATTGCGGCCCTACTACGTGTTTGCCGACACCGATGTGGATCGGTATCGGCAAGCAGATGGGCAAACGCGACAGGTGCTGCTGAGCCCACGTGAACTCGATGTCCGGCAATTGCCGGATGCCCGCAGTAGGTGGATCAATCCCCACTTCATCTACACACATGGCTATGGACTTGTGATGGCCGAGGCGAACCGCATTACCTCTGACGGCTTGCCGGAACTGCTCTTGAAAGATGCACCGCTCGCGACCAAGCCGAATGCACCAAAGGTGACTCGGCCTGAGCTTTATTACGGCGAAGCTGTGCATGAGCCTGTGTTTGTGCGCACTGCGCAGCCGGAGTTCAATTACCCCTCTGGCAATGAAAACGTCCACAGCAAGTACTCCGGGCAAGGAGGGATTCCTATCGATGGGTTGCTGATGCGCTTTGCTGCCGCTGTGGCCGAAGGCGATTGGAACATTTTGCTGACTTCCTACCTCACGCCGGAATCAAGGATGCTGATCCATCGCAAGGTCGCTCGCCGTGTCGATAAGCTGGCTGAATTCGTAGTTTGGGACGAAGACCCCTACATGGTGGTAACGCAGGAGGGAAAGCTGGTTTGGATGATTGACGGATACACCGTGCACTCGATGCATCCGTACTCCCGGTCGGTCAACACAGGATTTGGCCGCGTGAACTACATGCGAAATAGCGTCAAGGCAACAGTGGATGCTTACGATGGCTCCACTATTCTTTATGCCTGGGACGAAACTGATCCTGTGCTGGCGTCCTATCGCAAAATCTTTCCCCAGTTATTGCGCAACAAGGCAGAGATGCCTGCTGACTTGTGCGAGCATGCCCGCTATCCGGAAACGATGTTCCGGGTCCAGGCAGAGATGTATCGCACGTATCACATGAAGAACCCCGAGGCTTTCTACAATCGCGAAGACCCCTGGGATCTTGCCAAAACATCTGACAGCATGGATGGCGCGACCGACTCCGTGAAGCCGACGTATCTGATGGCGACATTGCCGGGAGAGTCCAAGCCCGAGTTTTTGTTGCTGACCACCTTTGCTCCGCGCAACAAGCAGAACCTGATTGGCCTGATGGCCGCGCGGTGCGATGGAACACGACTGGGAGAACTGGAGGTCCTACGGCTCTCGAAGCAAGAACTGATCTTCGGCCCCATGCAAATTGCGGCTCGCATCAATCAGGATCAGACCATCTCAAAGGATTTGACTCTCTGGAATCAGCAGGGCAGCAAGGTGATTAAGGGCCAGATGCTCGTGTTGCCCGTCGGAGAGCAGTTCCTTTACGTAGAACCCATCTATATCCAGGCGAGCAATGCGCCGATGCCTGAATTGAAGAAAGTGGCTGTCGGGTTGGGAAGCATGATTGGCTATGGCAATACTTATGCCGAGGCGTTGTCTCAACTCGGTGCTGGAATTGTGGAGGCGGCGGCGAGCCAGCCAGCGCAGGTTTCACAAGCGCCGGCTGCGGCAAATGCTCCAAAGGCCTCTGCTGATCCGCGGATTGAGCGCATGCGAACCCGCCTCAAGCACTATAAAGAATTGATGGGGCTAGGAAAGTATGTTGATGCCGCAAGAGAGCTTGAGGCAATTGAGGCTGAGATCAGGCAGTAGCGCGATGCTTGCGGCCCGGGTCGCTCGACGCATTCTTGCGAGTTCCGCGGGTCTCGATCATGTTCTCGTAGGCGATGTTCAGAACTTCGCCCAGGGTTTGATTCTGGGCTTCTGAAGCACCCCAGGAGAATACAACTAAAAACGTACTGAGAGTCTGAAGCTGGTAGTCCCAGAGCTTTTCAGAAAACTCGCTTAGTCTTTGCTGGGCGGGCGCTCCGACAAGGCGCGGGAAGACGATTACGAACTCATCGTCGCTGCGACGGGAGCAAAAGCCTGAGTCGCCGACAAGGTCTGACATGAGGGAGTCCACCGTATTCAGCAGCTCTCCTGCAGCTCCGGCGCCATGTACCTCTTCCAGTTTCAAGTAGTCGTTGATACTGACCGAGATGACCATACCGGTGAGCGGTTCTTTGCGTTCCAGTAGTTGATTCAGCACGGACGGAGGATGCGTTCCCGCTGGCACTTCGAGACGGTTGGAGAATTCTTCGAGCTTCTTTGAAAGCGCCTCCAAGTCCAAATTGGCATCTGGAGCGGCATCGAATTCGCTCACCAGTTCTTCTAGAAACTTTTCAAAGTCTGGTTCTGCAGGATTCGCAATCGGCTCCTGATTGGTGGAGGGTTTAGAACTGTTGGACTTCAGCCGGATGCGGATAACGTTTGCCGGAAGGCCTTCTTCTGCCAGTAAGGATTCATCGACAGCTGGCTCAGGTTCTGCCACGGCAACTGGCCCAGCTTCTGTAAGCACCGGCTCTGAAGGCAATTCGGCTGGAATTTCTGCAACGGGATTCAGAGGAATCTCCGGAAGCGCATTATTTGCCAGCTTCGCGGTGACCACGATCGACTGGCGCGTCATGTCGCGAAACGCTTTCGACTGTTCTGCCAGCGCACGCAACAACTTGGTGTTGTCTTCTTCAACACGCTGGACCATCGTCTCGTGGTGGGCTTCAAGGTCAATCTGCCGTTCGCGCAGTTTCTCGTTCATGCCCTTCAGGTAATCGACAATCAGAGCGACAGCGGCAAGACTCAATAGAATCAATGCGCAAAAGATAACTTGAAACTCGTAGCCGACTATATTCATGGCAGGATCCGTATCGTTTTAATCCTACGGTTCCGTTGCGAACGCGCCAATAGGACCAACGGCCCATTGTTCGTAAGTGCATTCCTTGGTTTCGGGAAGGTGTAGAGCTTAGAGATTCGCTCGATGTTTAGCCTTAGAGACTTGGGTCCAACAGCACTTTTAGAACACCGGGCTGTTGGGCCTGCTCGAGTGCAGAGGTCGCCTCGCGCAGCGGGAAGCGGCCCGAAATCAGCGGGTCAAGGATGAGTTTTCTGGATTTCAGCAACCGGAGTGAAGGCTCGAAACGACCGCAGCGAGAGCCGATCAGCGAAATCTCGTTTACGATGCAACGAGCTGCGTCGATGTGAATCGGTTCGGCCACTGTGGATTTCATGACGATTGTGCCTCTCGGTTTGACGAGGTCGAGCGCATGCTCGAACCCGATCGCAGAGCCCGTGGCATCGATCACGCAGGTATATGCGGCTTTTGGGAGTTTCGGTTCGTGCCGAGAAAGCAGACGCGTTTTGATCCCTAGAGGCTCGACGATTGAGAGCTTGCCCGGATTGCGGCCGTAGAGATGAACTGCGAGCCCTTTGATTCGCAGAACCTGTGCGATCAGTAGCCCCAGCTTGCCATCGCCGAGCACTGCGACAGTGGTGTCTGGGGCGAAGCGGACTTGCTCGAGGATCTCGCAGGCAGCAGCGATGGGTTCTGTGAAAACTGCATGCTCATCGGGAATATCTTTGGGAACAACGCGAAGATTTTCTTCGGGAAGAGTGAGGTATTCAGCAAATGCCCCAGGGTGTTTGACGATGCCTAGGACAGTTCTATTGGGACAGTGTCTGCCAAGCCCCTGTAGACAGTATTCGCACTTGCCACAAGCCAGATTGATCTCTCCGGCGACCCGCTTGCCGATCCACTTGGGATTGGCAGAGTCGACTACATCTGCCACAAACTCATGGCCGGGAATGCCCGAGAAGCCGTAGTAGCCTCGAAGCAACTCAATGTCGGTATTGCAAATGCCGGCCAGCCGTAGGCGGAGAAGTGCATGACCCGCTCGCGGACGCGGCTTCGAGGTTTTGATCATCGAAGCCGCGCCGGAGCTGATTTTTACAGCAAGCATAATGCTTGGGAAGCTATTCCTTGTCTTCGGTTTCGAGGAGCTTCAGACCTTCGAATGTGGAAGGAGGCAGCACGCCGGCGTTCGAGTAAACAAACAGCTTGGCGCGGGAGTCAGCGATGTCGAGATTCCGCATCGTGAGCTGTCCGATCCGATCCTGCGGAGTGAAGGCGCCTTCGACTTTTTCCATCGAGAGCCTTTCTGGGGCGTAGGTGAGATTGGGCGATTCGGTGTTGAGGATCGAGTAGTCGTTGCCACGACGCAGTTCAATCGTGACTTCCCCGGTAATCGCTTTGGCGATCCAGCGCTGCAAGGTCTCGCGCAGCATCATCGATTGAGGATCAAACCAGCGGCCTTCATAAAGGAGGCGGCCAAGGCGACGGCCCATGTCGCGGTATTGCTCGATCGAACCTTCGTTGTGAATGCCGGTGATGAGGCGCTCATAGGCGAGGAACAGCAGGCTCATCGCAGGAGCTTCGTAAATGCCGCGGCTCTTGGCCTCGATGATGCGATTCTCGATTTGATCGCTCATGCCGAGGCCATGGCGTCCGCCGATGCGATTGGCTTCCAGCACCAGATCTACATCGTTCTCGAAGGTCTTCCCATTGAGCGCCACCGGGCGACCTTCTTCAAAGCGAACTGTAACTTCTTCGGCCTTTACTGCAACATCTTCTCGCCAGAAGGCGACGCCCATAATGGGTTCGACGATCTTGATTCCGGTGGAGAGTGTTTCAAGATCCTTCGCCTCGTGCGTAGCACCCCAGATGTTTGAGTCGGTCGAGTAGGCCTTCTCTTTGGACATTTTGTAGCCCAGACCCGCCTTCTCGAGCAATTCGGACATTTCCTTGCGGCCGCCCAGCTCATTGTTGAAGGTCTGGTCGAGCCAGGGCTTGTACACCTTCAGGCTTGGGTTCACCATCAAGCCATAGCGGTAGAAACGCTCAATGTCGTTGCCCTTGTAGGTAGACCCATCGCCCCAGATATTGACTTCGTCTTCTTTCATCGCCCCTACGAGCATGGTGCCGGTGACGGCTCTGCCGATCGGCGTGGTGTTGAAGTACGGTAAGCCGCCTGTGGTGATGTGGAACGCGCCACACTGCAGGGCCGCGATGCCTTCGCGCACCAACTGGGCGCGGCAATCGAGAAGGCGCGCCACTTCTGCGCCACAATCAAGAGCCCGCTTCGGGATGGCTTCGTAGTCTGGTTCGTCAGGCTGGCCCAGATTCGCTGTGTAGCAATACGGGATTGCGCCCTTCTGGCGCATCCAATAGATGGCTGCCGAGGTGTCGAGACCTCCCGAGAACGCGATACCGACCTTATCACCGATGGGTAACGATTGAAGAATATTGGGCATGAGTACTTTCTCTAATGGTAACCAGCCGCGAGAGAGGTTAAGCTGGTTTTTCATTCCATCATGGACAGAAAAACCGATATTGTCCGCATTAGCGGTGTTGAAATCCACCTGGGGGCCCCGGACGAACTCAATGTGAATTGGGTTGGCCAGGAAGAGGCGATGCGCCAACTGCTGGCTGCGTGGCTCGTACTTGACGAGCACGACCTGCCGATGAACCCACGGCTGGTAGGCAAGCCCGGCGTCGGCAAGACGTCGCTAGCCTGGGCCGCGGCAGAGCGCTTGGGCCAGCAGGTGTACATCATGCAAGCCACCGTCGACACGCGTCCTGAAGATCTAATCGTGACGCCAGTAATGGAGGAACAGGGCAAGCTGCGATATGTTGCCTCGCCTCTGTTGACGGCCATGATTCGCGGGGGCGTGGCGATCCTCGATGAAGGTAACCGCATGAGTGAAAAGAGTTGGGCGAGCCTGGCTCCCCTGCTCGATACCAGGCGTTATGTAGAGTCGATCATCGCTGGAATCAAGATCAAGGCGCACCCGCTATTCCGCTTTGTGGCCACGATGAATGACGACGCCAGTACATTCGATTTGCCGGAATACATTCAGAGCCGTCTGCAGCCGCAGATTCTCCTGGATTTTCCGGAACGAGAAGAGGAGCTGGCAATTCTCAAAGAGAACCTTCCCTTTGCCGATGCGCAGATTCTCGAGTACGTGACAGATTTCCTGCAACAGGCGCACTCCGCGGAGGAGCGATTTTCGATCCGCGACGGAATCAACATCATCCGCTATGCGATGAAGCTGCGCGGCGTGGGCGATTCCCCGCTGAACGATCGAATCTCGCTGCCTCTGGCGATCAAGACGATACTTGGCGTGGAAGCCATACGTTATGTCCGGAGCCACTGAGGAGTTTCTCAAAGACTTCAGCAGCTTGCGCCGGGGAAGATTTCGCTATTTCCCGGTCGCTCCCGGTCGCATGGAATTTGCCATGGAGGTACGCCGCGCCTTGCTGCGAGTGCGGCCGCGCATTGTCGCGCTAGAGCTGCCAGCCTTCTTCGGTACGCGCATGTTCGAGGCCGCTTGCAGATTCCCTGAAATTAGCGCGTTGATGTACCCGGACCGACTTGGCGAGCGTGAGGATGACGGAGCCGCGATCTATTACATCCTTGAGCCCTGTGATGCTTTTGTTGAGGCTTATCGCACGGCTCATGAGATCGGGGCAGAGGTAATTCTGATTGACCCGGCCGTGGGCGAGCGCCCGCACATCCCGGATGATTATCCGGATACGTATTCGATCCAGCGTATTGGCTTTGAAAAATACATCGAAAGCTATCGGCTGTTTCCCCAGCAGCGCAACGATGAGGTGAGTGACTTCGCGTCGGGCCTTGCCTGGAAGCTGCAGGGAGCAGACCCCCTGGAAGACGTATTCGTGGTGGTTTCGCTAAATCTGCTTGACCCATTGCTGGACGCAATGGAAGTACCGCAGGAGCCGCCGCGCGCACGAGAGGCCCTTGAGTTTGTCGACCTTGTCAACGTGCATCCTGAGTCTCTTGGCGAAGTCTTGACCGAGTACGCGGCGCTCCAACAGCGCTACGAATATTGGCGGAAGCAAATGTCCGATGTCAGGCTGGTGGATCGGCCGGCTGCGCAATACGACACACTGCGGCGGGCCGAGGTGGACTACGAAAAGACCACCGGTGACAAGCTCATGCCATACCAGCGTAAGCTGATGGCAAAGTTCACGCGGAATCTGGCGCACGTTTCTGGCTATCTGATCTCGACTCTGTATGAGTTAACGGTTGCGGCCCGGTCTCTCGTAGATGACAACTACGCCTGGGAAGTCTGGCAAGCGGGCAGCCGGTATGACTTTCAAAGCGAATCCTCTCAGCCTGAGACTTTGCGATTGTCCGGCGATGAGGTGTTCTTTCGCACGAGAAAATTAAAGTTGCGCCGCAGGCTGCCCAGGCCGAAGCAGCGCATGAAGCCTCGGACGCTGAAGGGGCACCCAAAGGAAGGCAAGCCCGGAGAATGGGCTCGCGAGTTGAATGGCAATTCGATTTGTTCGTATCCGCCTGAAGATATTGTCATTGAAGACTTCGGTCGATTTCTTAATAAAAAAGCCAAGTCGATTCTGACCGAAGAACGTACTCGAACCGAACCGTTTCAGACTTCACTTCTCGATGGGATCGACTTGCGCGAGACGTTGCGCAATTGGCATGAGGGCAAGCTCTATGTGAAGAGGCTGGAGCGGGCCGCCGGTGATGTCTCAAGCGTTGTTGTCGTGTTTGACGAAGACCGGGATGACCGTTACCGGTATCTCACAACATGGCTCGGGGAACATCAAAACGAATCCGACATGGCCTTCTATTCCACAGAGCCCTTCGATCATCTTGTGGGTCCTGGAATTGGGCGGGCCGAGTATGGCGGATTTCTGATGACGTTGCCCTCGAGAAGGCTCTGGGATGTGTGGAACGACGCCGATTATGACTTCGCCGAGACCAAGGCGGAAAGGCTCTTGATGGCTGGGCTCGATTATGCGACGGAACGTTACGTTGTGTACGTTGCACCCAAGCCTCCCCGATCCATTTTCCGTTCGATTGCAAGCCAGCTACGGCGGCAGATTCTCTACATCCCAATTGGTCAGTTGTCTCCCGCGCGATTGAAAAAGCTCCGCGTGGTTCACGTTCTTGATGGCTATGAGCGTCGGGAAAAGGCCAAAGAATTCATCTGGTAAGGGCTAGCGAAACAGCGCCATGAGCGCATCGGCGAAGATCGACATTCCCTTCGCACTCGGATGATTGATCGCATTCAGCATGAGCGTGTTGTAGGGAATACCCTGGCGCCACAGTCTCCCGTAGCGGAGCGAAGCGTCGGCGAGTGGCACGCCGTGGTTCGCGCAGAACTGGCGTAAAGCTTTGACGTAGGGACGTGGATCTTCGTCAATATTGTTTTCGCGGGTGAGGTTCATCCAATCCGGCCGTACGTAGTGGGGTGTGAGGATGATCCACTCTGCGCCGATCGCTTCAAAATCCTTCTGTAGTTTTGTATATCGAAGCTCGACCACGTCTGGCTTCATACTGGCGTCATTGACGAATTCGGAAATGATCAGGTCTGGCTTTGTCGCGAGGACTTTTTCCTGATAATTGTGTGGACTGCCCGGCGGCTCAGCAAGGTAGCTGCCGGTGTTGCGGCCGCCCCAAGCTTCGGTGAGCAGTTCGATTCTCGCCTTGGGGAAACGCGCTTGCAGCCTTGCAACAAATTGTTCCTGCCAGCGTTCAGCCGATTTGTTGGCGAGGTATGCGCCATCAGTCACGCTATCTCCCCAGGCAAGAATTCGAATCACTTTTCCCGAATTCAATTGCTTCATCAGGCGATGAATGACTGGATGCCGCTTCTGTTTCGCTTCCGGGTAGCTGTCTTCGAGCAAGGGAAACAAGTGTTTCTGCGTCAAACGCGTTAGCGGGCCAGGCAAGTAAACGTTGCCGAGGTGAACTTCTCCCGGGCTTAGGGCAGGTGGGGTCGGCGCCGCAGCGCGAGGTGTCCCCTGCTTGAGGATGATCTTTCCCGCGCGGTCTTTGACGACCGCGTCGATTCGAGGCAGGGTGAATCGATAGTTTGCGTAGACTGTCTGGTCTACTCGAATCGAGCCACCCTCAAGCCGGCCAAAAGTACCCCAGGCAAGATCCACTTCATAGTCGATGCGACGAACCAGATCTGCCTGGCCGGTGGTTAACTTGAAGCTGCCTGGATCGAGCAAATGCGGGCTGGTCGTCTCCTGGGCTTTAACTCCCTTCAACTGAGCTCCACGAATCCATCCTCCAGCCTTCGGATTAAAAACAGGGATGGAAGAGTAAGCTTCCATCGAGACCGTTTCGATGACTGGTGGTTCGATCGCCAATACACTTGCGGTGTTGCCGCGCTCCGAAACCTGAATCGTCCAGTCACTCTGAATCTGAAATGTGGCTTGGCTTCGCGCGCTCAGCGAAGATGGCAGAGACGCCAGGGTGGCCAGCCGAAGGCAGGTGCGCCGCAGCATTGGTTATTGTCTCCAGATCAGGTACAGGTCTCGCAGCGCCTTGAAGAAATCAAAGGGCTTCACTTTCGACCCATCAACGTCCTTCCAAACCGGCAGCGGGTATTCATAGATCGCTGCTGCCGCGGCCGGGCGTTCACTCGCTGGTAGCTTCATGAACCTCGCGATGATTTCGACATCGAAAATCCAACGTGACACAAACGGTTGCGCGAACAATTTGCGCAGGCTGGGATTTCGGCGAAACAGTTTTGCTCCACATTGCGTGTCGTAAATCGGCAGGCGTAACATGACCGAGACGCAGGTGGCGAAGACTCGGCCCAGGTAGTGGCGATGTGGCTTGCGCTCAATGTATCGGCCCAGTAGCTGAACTCTAGCACCGAAAGTCATCCAGAGTTCGCTGTTCCCTTCGAGTACTTCAATCATCGCCAGCACCGAAGGAAGTGGCGTAGCCAGATCTGCGTCCCAAAATCCGACAATTTCCTGCTCCATCTTGTCGATCACGTGGAGCACTCCCTGTCGAACCACCCCGGCCTTTCCCTGATTTATCGTGTTATCGATGACGGTTGACTGGGTTGGAATTTGATCAGCCAGCTGTTTGAGCACGGTGCTAGTCGCATCGCGGCTTCCATCGTTGACGAAGATAAAGTGCAGCGATGGATTCTGCCGAGCGAAGTCGATAAAAACTTCCGGCTTGAGCCGGGCCGCTTCGTTGTAACAGGGAATCACGATTGCGCAGGATTTCAAGTTGGGTTCTCGTTCAAACAGTCTAACGGAGCGTCTTCAAACATCAGGTAGTGGCTCTCGGCCATACCCAGCTTTTTGTAAACCGCCTGAGCGGCTTCGTTGGTGGATTCCACATAGAGCCGGAAACCACAGCAATCAGATTCTTGAGCCATACGCCATACGCCTTCGTATAGGCTTCGATAAACGCCTTGACCGCGGAATTCGGGATTCACATATACGCTTTGAATCCACCAGAATACTTTATTGCGCCAATCGCTCCATTCGTAAGTGATCATCAGGCCGCCAGCGATTCGCTGGTCCACTTCTGCAACTACATAAAAGCCATATTGCGGTTTTTGAAAGAGTCCTTGGACGCCTTCAAGCAGTTTAGCCGCATCGAGTTTCAGCTGTTCGGTTTCCCACGCCATGGCCAGATTGAACTGGACAAATGCGGGAGCGTCAGCGAGCTGTGCCTTGCGGACAGTGATGTTTGAGGATGGCATCAATTAAACCTTGTGTTGTATGTGGGTTCGCCTCTACTGTTGGCTCAATGCCATGCAAGCGAAGGGTTTCGCTGGTGATGGGGCCAATGGAGGCAGTCTTGTAGCGGCTGATCGTGTTGGGCTCGTTGAGGGCAATGAAGTTCTTTACGGTCGAAGAGCTCGTAAATGTCACCCAGTCTGCTTCGGGTGCGGGTCCACTTGCGGGAACAATCGTTCGGTAAGCCTCAGCGATTTCGACTTCCGCTCCCAGCTCCCGCAACGCAGATGGAACCGTATCGCGAGCCACGGCAGCTCTTGGGATGAGTACGCGCTTGCCTTGCATGGGGAAGCTCTCCAAAGCTTTCACAAGGCTTTCAGCGACGTACTCTGCCGGAACCACATCAACCTTCAGGTGCATCTGCTCAAGCGCCCTCCGTGTTGCTGGGCCAACGGTACAAAGCCGTGCGCGCAGATTTCGAAGGTCGCGGCTGGATTGTCGAAGTCTGGCGGCAAAAGCTTCGACGGCGTTGACGCTGGTAAAGATCAACCAGTCGTAAGTTTCCAGCTTCGCAATGGCTTCATCGAGCGCAGCGTAGCTGGAAGGTGGGGCGATCTCAATCGTGGAATATTCAAGGACCTGTGCCCCGAGAGCGGTGAGCTGGCCAGCCAGCTCAAGCGCTGAATGACGGGCTCGAGTGATTGCAATGCGCAACCCATGCAGTGGCAATTGTTCATGCCAGTTCAGCTCGCGCGTCAATTGCGCGACGCCCCCGATGTAGATCATTGCCGGAGGTTCAATCTTCGCTTCGGCCAGGCTGGAGATCGTGCCGACGACGGTGGACTGCTCTGGCCGTGTTGCCCAGGTCACCGCTGCAGCGGGCGTATCGGCCGACCGCCCTGCGGCGATGAGGGCCTTTGCCAATTCGGGGAATTGAAAGGCTCCCATGAAGATGGCAATCGTGTCCACATGAGCTACTTTGCTCCAGTCGATGGCTTCTGGTTCATGTCCCGTGACGAATGCCACGCAGCTCGAATAATCGCGATGAGTCAAAGGGATTCCGGCATAAGCGGCGGCACCGACAGCGGAGGAAATTCCGGGGACTACTTCAAAGGGAACCCCCGCACGAGCCATAGCTTCACACTCTTCACCGCCACGTCCAAACACATAAGGATCACCGCCTTTAAGCCGAACCACTCGCTTATGGGTCTGCCATTGGGCGATCAACATTTCGCCGATCTCTTCTTGCGGAAAGCTATGTTCGTCACGTCGCTTGCCTACATAGATCTTTTCGGCCTTCTCGGCAAGCCTGAGTGCGTCTGGGCTTGCCAGGTGATCGTAGAGAACGATGTCTGCGGTCTCCAGAAGGCGCTTTGCCTTCACGGTGAGAAGCTCGGGGTCGCCCGGGCCGCTGCCCACCAGATAAACCTTCAACCCAACACCTCGCGGGCACCTTGCGCCTTCAGACCGTCCGCGACAGCCTTGCCTAGGGCAACAGGGTCCGTGCCCATGGCGGCGAAGCGAATGATGCGCTCTCCATCCGCCGATGCGACGACCGATTGCAGTTTGATGTTTGTACCGTTCACTGTCGCGAATGCACCCATGGGAATCTGGCAGCCGCCACCAAATTCGCGCAGGCAAGTACGCTCGGCGGTAACAGCCAACCGTGTGGGCTCATGAGTGAGAATGCTCAATGCGTAGTCTCCCTGACGGGCTTCGATCGCGAGAGCACCCTGACCGACAGCAGGGCAAATCAAACTCTCTTCAAACCTCTGCGCGATGCGCCCGGCCCACCCCAGTCGGCGCAATCCCGCGCAGGCAAGGAGGATTGCTTGAAATTGGCCTTCGTCCAGCTTTCGCAGCCGCGTATCAAGATTTCCACGAATAGATTGGATGTCGAGATCTGGGCGGAGTGCCTTCAGCTGCGCTTGGCGTCGCAGGGCACTGGTGCCGACTCTGGCGCCAATGGGAAGGTCTTCGAGCGTGCTGCCAATCATGGCGTCGTAAGGGTCTTCTCGCTCGGGGACAGCTACCAGTTCCAGCCCGTTGGGCAGTTCGGTGGGCATGTCCTTAAGGCTGTGTACGGCGATGTCGATGCGGCCATCGAGCAGAGCATCTTCCAACTCTTTGGTGAAGAGGCCTTTGGTTGAAGTCTGGGCGCCGAGTTTGGCGAGAGGAACGTCTGTAATTTTGTCGCCGGTGGTGTGGATGACTTCAATGCGCGAGTCCAAGCCACGTTCGCGCAGCAGCGCCTGAATGTGATTGGCCTGCCACAGGGCAAGCATCGACCCGCGGGATCCGATGGTGATCATGAATTGTTCTCCAGGCGGAAAATCCGCCGGATCGTCTCGATGGCGAGCGACGGATCGCCTTGCGCCCCTTGCCGGCGAAGTTCCGCGATCGCGCCATGGGCAATCTTGTTGATGATGCCTCGGGTGAGGGCTTCAATGGCTTCTTCCTGCGCGCCATTGATCGTGCCTAGTTTCCCGCGGTGGCGCTCAAACTCGGTCGCACGAATTTCTTCGAGCCGCCCATGCAGGCTAACGATTGCGGGAGAAACCTCGCGCTCGCGCATCCGGCTCTCGATCCACTGGATCTCTTCTTCGATGATGCGTGCGGCGTGTTCGGCGGCTTCGGCGCGGCCTTTCAGATTGCGTTCGACAACCTTTTGCAAATCGTCGATGTCATAAAGAAAGACGTTGTCGATCTCGTTGACGGCCGGTTCCACGTTGCGCGGTACTGCGATGTCCACAATAAAGACTGGCTTGTTGCGCCGTGCCTTCATCACTACACGCATGTCTTCGCGAGTCAGGATGGGTTCCCGGGCGCCGGTTGAGGTGATGATGATGTCGACACTCGGCAGGGTTTGGCGGAAGCTTGCGAAATCGACAATCCACCCATCGAAAAGCTTGGCAAGTTCCACTGCGCGGTCATAAGTTCGATTGGTGACGTAGATCTGCTTGGCGCCGGTGTTGCGCAGGTGTCGCGCCGCAAGCTCGCTCATCTTGCCGGCTCCGATCAACATCACTTTGCTACCTGCAAGATTGCCGAAGATGTCTCGCGCTAGTTCGACGGCGGCATAGCTGACGCTGACGGCGCTTTCGCCGATCTCTGTCTCCGACCGCACCCTTTTGGCGACATGGAATGCTCTGGTGACAAGCTGTTCGAGATGGCTGCTTACGGTGCCCATCTCCTTGGCGAGAGAGTAGGCGTCTTTGAGCTGCCCAAGGATTTGCGGCTCGCCGACTACCATCGAGTCGAGGCTGGAGGCGACACGGAAGAGATGCCGCACGGCATCGCGGCCTTCAAGCTTATAGAGGTACGGATCGACGGCTGCCAGCGTCGTGCCACCTTGCTTCTGGATGAACTCAGCCAAGGCCTCATTGAGGTTGGCCGAGTCTTCGAGCGTGAGCGCCAGCTCCACGCGGTTGCAGGTGGAAAGGATCAGACTTTCTTTCACCCCATGCTGGTGGTTCAGTTCTGTCAGAGCGGCGGGAATCGTCGGGGCCGGCAAGGCGAGGCGTTCGCGCACTTCGACAGGCGCCGTACGATGGCTCAACCCACAAATGGCAATGCGGCTCATCGCTCGAGGGTCGTCCTTAATCCAACGTGTGTTGCCCAGGTAAGGGCAGAAAAGCCGAGAAGGCCGAGCGCCATGAACGCGCTCTTGCGTCCGCGCCAACCCTGCGTGGCGCGAAGAAAGATCATCGTCAGATAGAAGAGCCAGGTGAACAACGCCAATTGCACATTCGCATTTCCAAGCCACCTGGTTCCGCTTTCCACGTACGCCCAGGTTGTCCCGGCCAAGACCCCCATCGTTGTGAAGACGAACCCAAGCCCCATCGCGCGATTAATCATGGTGTCGAGGGTGCCCAACGCAGGCAATCGCGAAGCCCCCTCCAGGTCTTTTCGCTTCAGCTTCCGTTCCTGGACCAGGTAGAAGATAGAAGCACCAGCCGTGAGGCAGACGCTGGCGATGCCGCAAAGGATCAGCGTGACATGGACGATCAGCCAGGCATCTCTGAGTCTGGGGTTAGCCCAGGCCGCTAGAGGACTTTCTGTTGAGGCAATCCAGGTCATCAAGCTAACGATTGGGAAAAGTAATATGCCTAAAGATGAGAAGCTATAGCGCCAATGGACAGCAAGGCAGAATAGGCCGAGGACGAAAGCAAACACACTCAGCGATTCGAACAAATTGTCTACCGGAAGGTGTCCAACTGAAACGCTGCGTTCCACGATGGAAACGGCGTGCAGTACCGAGCCAACGGCGAAGCTCCCCAAAACCGGCAGACCTGGAGCCACCGGAGGTTCGGCGTGACGCTGTTTAAGAAAAAGCCAAAGGGTGCGGAACAGGCCGGCGGCATAGAAAATCGCGGCGATTCGCAGCCAAAACAGGCTCATATCCGACATTACTTCCAGTATAAGGTCGTTGTCCTAAAGATTCCTGCCATGAGGCCGAATAAGGAAGGAGGAACTAAGAATTGCTCTTGAAGCCAGCATCAGGATGGCTAACGGAAAATGGCAGCGAAAGTGCAAGCACGGATGGTGTGACTTTGCATCCACTGAACTATGGCCGAAGGATTCTAGGTTTGAGCACGGAACCCAAAAAAATGCGGACGACTTTGGATCCGAAAAAAACCGGCAAAGACGCCTCGTACCTGGAATACCGCCTGCGGCAGTTGATCGCGGGTCAGGATGACGCGATCGGACAGATCGTGAACATGTTCCAGATGTACACTACTGGCCTGAGTTCACCCGGGCGGCCGATTGGCAGCTTCTTGTTTCTGGGGCCCACGGGAACCGGCAAGACCCGCTTGGTTGAAGCTGCGGCAGAATGTCTGCTTCGGCGTCCCAGCCCAGTGATCAAGATCGATTGCGCTGAATTTCAGCACAGCCACGAAATCGCAAAACTGATCGGGAGCCCTCCCGGATACCTTGGGCATCGTGAAACCCATCCGCTGCTCAGCCAGGAGATGCTGAATCAGTACTGGAATGACGACATCAAGCTGAGCTTTGTACTTTTTGATGAGATCGAAAAGGCCAGCGACGCATTGTGGAATTTGCTGCTCGGCATTTTGGATAAGGGTGTTTTGACCTTGGGGGACAACCGCAAGGTCGACTTCTCGCGGGCGATGATTTTCATGACCAGCAATCTGGGGGCGGCCGAGATGAGCCAAATCGGCAATCCCAAAATGGGATTTGCCCGGGCGCTGAATCAGGAAGTGCTTGCTGCCGAAGAGGAGCAAAAACGGAGCGAGAAGCAGTCCAAGACCGGTGTCGAGGCCGCGCGCAAGAAGTTTACGCCAGAATTCATGAACCGGCTCGACAAGATTGTCGTTTTCAAGAGCCTGGCGGACAAAGATCTTCGCCGGATTCTGGATATTGAGCTGGCTATTTTCCAGCAGAGGCTTCTGGCAGGAGCCAATCAGAAGAAGTTCGTTTTCGCCGTCTCAGACGAGGCTAAAGGCTTTTTGCTTGAGCAAGGCGTGGATCCCCGCTACGGTGCCCGCCATCTGAAGCGAAGCATGGAGCGACTCTTGGTTCAACCGCTATCGAATCTGCTGGCAACAGAACAAGTGGAGGGTGGGGACTGCTTAAGGATCGAGTACGATCCTGTCGAGCGCGAACTCACTTTTACCAAAGAGGCTGAAGGGCTGCCTATCGGGACCATGTTCGAAATGATCGATACCAGCGTACCGGTGCAACTTGGAGCACTCGCAGCGGCAGTCGCAAGTGATCAACCCAAAACGAATGCCGCCACGTCCTTGCAGAAACTAAAGGGCAAGATTTAGGCTGCGCACTCGGCGCGGCCGAGCTGCAGGCTGAATTGTTCGTCGTCGCCCCAATCCTGGTAATAATCGGGATCCAGCTCTGCCGGCTTGGCAAGATCGGCCGTGAGGGTACGGAACGTTTCAACCTTGAAGCGCAGAACATATTCTCTGAACATCTCGTTCGGTTCCCGATTCGCGATGAAGTGCTCGATCACTCGCTGCACCGCGATCGGAGCAGCCTTGGCTGGAATGCTCTGAATTGTGAAGCCGTACTTGAGCATGCCTTCCCGGTCTTTCCCTCCGCCCAGTAGCATCTGATAGTACGGCACTTCCTTGCCATTCATCTTGCGGACATTGCCAAAGAATCCGAAGTCCCCGAGCCAATGCTGGCCGCAAGAATTCGGGCAGCCGCTCGCCTTGATGTGGAGCTTGCGAACTTCCGTGTCGGGATGATTGGCCACCGTGTGGCGCAAAGCTTCGCCAAGGCTCATGGTCTTGGTGATCCCCAGGTTGCAACTCCAGGCACCAGGGCAGGTGACGATATCGTCGATTTCGTCTGCGCCTGCTTCCGCCAGCTTCGCCTGCTGGAGAATGGCATAGATCTCACGAAGCCGGTTCTGCTGAACCCAGGCGATCGATAAGTTCTGATCGATTGTGATGCGAATCAGGCCATCAGCCGCCGAGCGGGCAATTTGCGCGACGGCTCGCATCTGTTGCGAAGTCATGTTGCCCTGAGGCACTTTGACTGTGAGCATGACATTCCCAGCCTGGCGTTGCGGGCGCACATTGGTTCGGAGCCAGTTTTCGTAATCGGCTGGGAGCTCCGGCAGAACATTCAATAAAGGGTCACGGCCCAATGCCCGCGGTTGCGAGGAATATGCGCCAAAGCCCTCGGGTACTTCCTGAGGTGCCTCGATACCGCCGTTTGCAAGAATATCGGAGTATTCGAACTCAACCTGTTCTTTGAACCAGTCCCAGGAGCGCTCGCGAATAATAAACTTCAGCCGCGCTTTGTGCTTGTTCTTGCGATTGCCATACTTGCCGAATACGCGAATGACGGCTTCGCAGCGGTTGACCAACCGTTCCACGGGCAGGAACTCGTCTAGCACTTGAGCCTCGCTCGGCAATGGCCCCAGGCCGCCGCCGGCCACTACACGAAAGCCGCGCTGGCCATCCTGGATTCGCGCCGTAAATCCAAGATCGTGAATTCCACCCGCCATGCAATCGTCCTTGCAGCCGGAGAAGCTGATCTTGAACTTGCGGGGCAAGTTGTCGGTCAATTCCTTGTGCAGAAACGCATAGGAAGCTTGCCGAACGTAGGGAGAAATATCGAAGATTTCGTCAGGGCAAACTCCCGCCAGTGGGCAGCCCGTCACGTTTCGCACCGTGTTGTAGCAGGCTTCGCGCGTTGTGAGCCGAACTTTCGCCAAATCCTCCAGCAGGTCGGGCACTACGGGCAGCGGGATGAAATGAAACTGCATGTTCTGCCGGGTGGTCAGGTGACCTTTGCCGGCGGCGTACTTGTCGGCGATATCGGCCATCATTTCCATTTGGTCCGCTGTCGCCAGCCCGCCGGGTACCTTGGTTCGGATCATCTGTACATTGGCTTGGCGTTGGCCGTAAATCCCGCGCCTCAAGCGAAAAGCCCGGAACTCATCGTCTGTGAGCTTGCCGGAGAGGAAGTCGTTTACCTGGGAGCGAAAAAGACTGATGTCCTCGTGGACGGTCTGATCAAACTGGGCCTCAACGGAGTGCTGCGTCTGCATATATATAATTCTCTATCAAGATTACTCTGATTGCCCAGGTGATGTCGACGGTTCGAATCTATTAATGCAATTTTCATTCCGCTGGGCTAACCTAAAGTATCCCCCGTCAGGAATTCTTTGGGCTACATCTCTCTTTCTATGAAAAACACAAATCGACTTGCATTGCTATTGGTGTGTACGCTGCCGCTGTTGTTTGGGCAGGCTGACGCTAACAAGGGCCAGATCGTTGGTACGGTAACGGATCCTAATGCGGCCGTTATCGCCGGCGCGAAACTCTCCATCAAAAATACGAATACCGGCACAATCCGTGAACTCGTCACAGCGAGCACCGGCGGCTACCGTGCCGTTTTGTTAGATCCGGGTACCTATGAATTGACCGCCAATGCTCCTGGCTTTGCCGAAAACAAAATCAGTGGCTTGGTTTTGAACGTCGGTTCGACGATTACTGTCGATGTGAAGATGAGCGTTCAGTCCACTTCGACAACTGTCGACGTTGGCGAGACGCTGCTCCAGGACGCGGTTCCGGTTGCCAGCTCGTTGGTCAACAGCATCGCAATCACGAATCTGCCGATCAACGGCCGTCGCTTCCAGGATTTTGTGTTGCTCACTCCGACCGCAGTTGTCGAAAGCGCCAGCCGCAATCAAATTTCGTTTGCCGGTCAGCGCGGAATCAATTCCAACATCATGCTCGATGGCGCGGACTACAATCAGCCGTTCTTTGGCGGCATCCGTGGCGGAGAGCGTTCGACGAGCATCATTACCGTTCCGCAGAGCGCCATCGCCGAATTCCAGGTGCTCGCCACCGGCTACTCAGCCGAGTATGGCCGCTCGACGGGTGGCGTGATGAACACGATCACCAAGTCCGGCACGAATGACATTCACGGCGAAGGTTTTTATCAGATCCGCCATCGCGCGTTGAGCGGATTCAATCCTGTCGTGCGTGTGAAGCCCTCGGAAACCTTGCAGCAGTTTGGTGGAGGCATCGGTGGCCCAGTTCGCAAGAACAAACTGTTCTGGTTCTTGGCAGCTGAAAACCAAATTTCCGAGACCCCACGCCAAGTCGTGATTCCCTCGATCACTGGCCTGGCCGTGACTCCGCGCAACACCGAGGCGATCACGCTAGTCCGCAGTTTTGAAAAGCCATTCCTGCAAACCAATCGCGCCACCGCAATGACTTCGAAGGTGGACTATGCGTTTAACGGCGGACACCGCCTGACGTTCCGCTACAACTTCAGTGACTCGGTGGAGCAGAACGCAATTACTGTGGGCGGAGCGGTAAATCCGATCACCAACATCTCCATTGAGCAGGAAGGCAATGAGCTCGATCGTATCCACAACGGGACGATGCAGTACACTCACATCATTTCGCCGTCGATTGTAAATGACTTCAAGTTTTCAGGTTCCTACGAAGTGCGGCCCCGCACCGCCAACGCGAACAGCCCCAGTGTCACGCTGCAAAACGTCACTTCGTTCGGTGCCCGGAGCTTCC
Organism: Acidobacteriota bacterium; assembly: GCA_016870995.1. Classification (GTDB taxonomy): domain Bacteria; phylum Acidobacteriota; class Terriglobia; order Bryobacterales; family Bryobacteraceae; genus Bryobacter. The sequence goes on along the minus strand of VFZU01000037.1, from coordinate 23,000 downwards.
TTCCCACCACGCAGGAAGACAAGCGCTGGCAGATCACAGATTCGATGACTATCCTTCGCAGCAAGCACAGCATCAAGATGGGCTTTGATTTCAGCTATCTGCCAACCTCGCAGTTGTTCGGCTTTAACCAGTTCGGCCTCTTCAACGTTAACGGCACTCCCACCACGGTTCTCGACATCGCCGGCGGCAACGGTGCGAACGGAGGCAACCGTTTCGATAACCCGAACGTTGCCTACACCCGCCAGATCGGGAACTTGGCTGCCGCATTCGACGCCACCCAAATCGCAGCTTTCGTGCAGGACAGCTACCGCGCCACCAACAAGTTGACTCTTGATTTCGGCTTGCGCTGGGAAGGCCAACTGAATCCCTCGGTTGAAGCCAACAACAGTGCCGCTATTGCTCGTGTGGAAGGCGTCCGTTTCCCGATCGGCAACGTCGTCAGCCCTCGGAACATCAATAACACGATGAAACAGTTGGCTCCCCGGTTCGGATTTGCCTACACCCCATTCACGGATCGATTCCGCACTGTGGTTCGTGGTCATACGGGTGTGTTCTATGCCGCAACCCCTTTGTTGACCTTCTCAGGCCCCACGAACAACTTCCGTAATCCTCCCGGCGACGTTGGCATCACCGTCGGCGGTGCAGGCGCGGTGAAGACGGTCTATCAGAGCTTCCTCGAAGCGGGTGTCGATTTGAACCGCACGCCGTTGGGGCAATTGCCGGTGATCCCGCTCGAAACTGTGCAGCGCGCTGCGGCGATCGCACTCGGCGGTACGGCGCGTGATCCGTTCATCGGAGCCAGCTTCACCACGACCGCACCGAACTTCCGCAACCCCCGTTCTTTCCAGATGGGTTTCGGTACCGAGACGGAGTGGTTCAAGAACTTCACCGCTGGCGTTCAGTTTAACTACGTGAATACGGTGGGGCTGAATCGGAACCGGAACTACAATGTCCCGGCTCCCGTGCTCCGCAGCGGCGACCAGAGCCTCCGTCCGGATTTTGGGCTGATTGGTGGAGGTGTTCTGCGCCCTGTGACTACGGTCACCAATCTCACGGTGCGTGAGCCGTCTGCCCGCTCCATGTACCGCGCTGTCACCCTTCAGGCGCAGTACCGCACCAAGCAGTTGCAGTTCCAGGCCTTCTACACGATTGCCCAGAACTTCTCTGATGACGACAGCGAGCGTGACGCCGGCGGTTTCCTTCATGTCGACAGCTTCAACCTGAAGCCGGAATACCACTACAGCCAACTCGATGTCCGTCACAACTTTACCGGCAACGCCGTATACCAGTTGCCCTGGGGCTTTGAGATTTCGGGCATCGTCCGCAATCGCTCGGGTCTTCCGATTGATCCGCGCGTAGGCCAGGATCTCAATCGCGACGGGAACAACAATGATCGTCCCTATCGCGGACCTGGCGATCCATTCCTACGCAACTACTTCCGCAATCGCGGATTTGGCACCACCGACATGCGTTTGCTCAAGAGCTTCCAGTTCAAAGAGCGCTACAAGGTGCAATTCTCGGTGGAAGCTTTCAACATGCTCAACTTGGACAACGTCGTGTTTGCCGGCACCACCGTCAACTATGGTGCGGGCTTCCAGGCGAACGGAACCACGGCCCCTGCACTTGCCGACTTCATGCGCTTGCGCAATCCAGACGGCAGCTACTTCCGCCAGAATAACCAGATTGGCAATCCTCGCCAGCTGCAGGGTGGTCTGCGCTTCTTCTTCTAAAGTCGAAGCGTTTTCCTAACTTCCAAAAGAACACGGGCGGAGGGCACCACAAAGAGCCCTCCGCCCGTTTTTTTCCCCGAGAGGAAGAAAGGGATGAGGTTATGATTGCCTCTCTGGGGAGCTTAGGGATTGAATTGCGCCGGGAAGCGAATCATCGAGAAGTTCCGCAACGTCACCGTGTCGGAACTCGCTGAATTCAGCCGGGCCCGGAACGTGATTTGCGCAGCAGTTGTTGGAACCAGAGTCGCGTTCGCCGACAAACCTGTGAAGGGGCTGCCTGCACTCGAACCTGCGGTGCCAAAGCTGAAAGTGCCCAGCGCTACGCCGGTAGGGAAGTAGCCACCTGAGGAGTGAACAAAGGCGAGCGTATCGGTCCCTGCGAACGACCGGCTGAATACCTGCGATGCTCCTATGAAGATCTCGACGGTGAAACCGCTAGCTGAGCCACTGTGTTCCAGATTCAGCGTCATCTCGATGCGGTCGCCCGAATCGAAGTAGAAGCTTGGAATCGAGCAGGAGCCCAGAGTTGCATTGCTGGTGGAGTTGGTTGTTCCGCCGCCCACGCTACAAACCACCTGCGGAACAGGATGCACCTGCCCGGCCTCGAAGGTTTTGCGGGCTCGCTGCGAATTGTTGAACCAAAAATCTCCGCTCACAGGGGCGGAAGGGTCCGCTCCGAATCCAGAATCATTCAGCGCCGCCACTTGGGCATTGCTTGAGACGTTCATCTTTTGGACAGTCAGAGTGCCGCCACTGCTAAGACTTGCCAGCGTTGAGCCTGCGGAGTTCTGCCAGCGTGTGAGATCCACACTGCCTTGAGAACTGCCGGCCCGGATCGTCAGATTCGCCGCGGGCGAGTTGGTCCCCAGGCCTAGCCTTTTGTTTGCCGCGTCCCAAAAGAATGAAGCTGCGTCTTGCGTCAGAATCGAACTGGAATTGACGAAAGGCACGGCACCGGTGGTAAAGCCTGTAAATAAGCAGGTATTCCAAACCGCATCCAGTCCGTTTGATGTCAAGCACCGGTTGGCGGCGCCCATCGGTAGCCGCATCCACTTTACCGGGCTTCCCTGGCCGACAATCAAGTCACCGCGCTGAACGTTTTCCGCGATCGTATCTGTGTGCAGTTCGCTTAACAGATTATGAGGAGCTGTGCCAAAGATCCCTGTCCGGTAGGTTGCTCTAACGATGTCGCCGGTTTGCGGTTGCGCACCGCTGACGAAGGTCACGGTGTTGCCCGCCAAGGTGTAGTCCACCGTTGGACTTAGCCGGATGCCGTTGCGATACAGTTCCAGACTCGAGGACGGGTTGGGTGTTGCAGACAGCGTGAACACAAGGTTTGATCCATCGATCAATCCCGTAGGTGCTTCAAGATCCACAAAGGCGCCAGTCCCGTTTTCTCCAATCACGCCACCGCCCCCATTGCCGCCACCATTACCACCGCCGGAGTTCCCACCACCCACAACATTGGGTGCGGAAACGAATCCGCCAGGCAGCAAAACCGCTCTTACGTCGCGTAAGCGCAACGTTGTTGAGCTCGGGGACACGGCCCAAATCTCGGTGAAAAGTACTCGGCCACCGCTAGAGAATTTTACCGAGTAGTAAGTATTGTTCTTATCCGTCGTGGGTGCCAACTGCACTTGCAGCACACCATTGACGATGCGCACTACCTTGCTGTTCTGACCAACTACAGCGCCATTTTGGGTTTCAAAACTCTTCCAATCGATAAATGCCAGTCCATTGAAGCGGCTGCCATCAGCCAAGTAGACAACATCCTGAATTCGGGTTAGTACGGGTTGGGTTTTGCCAGTCTCGCTCAAGGCGAAAAGCGTGGCGATCATCAAACATGCAGAGCGCAAAGTTGCGCTCGGAATCCATTTCCAATTCATGGTGAATCCTTTCTTCCTCATGAGGCACACGATTACGTAACCTCAACTCGAAGAACATGTTAGGAATCACATGCGCCAATTCTGCCCATGAAATCAGCTGTTGACACTTGCAAGTGTATGAACGGTAAGCACTTGCCTTTTCGAAAAAATCCTCAAATTCGCTGTGAACGGGTTTATCTCAAATAGGCTCTGAGGTCTGTTTCGATGGGAACGAATCGTTCTGTCATCTTTTTGAAGATCGGCTCGTAAGCTCGAAACGCGATTGACCAGAACTGCAACGGGCTCAAGCCCGCCCTCCGGAAAAGCTTCGCATGCAGAGTGTAGACCAGGATCGATGCCATCCCCATTGCGATCCAATGCAACAGGATGGTGACCATCTTGCCCAAGTCTCCTCTCGATCTCGCGCACAAAGCGAAGTTGTCTGCCTGGAACTCAAGATGTTGGGCTTCATCACGCAGGACCTGGGTCGCAATCGCCTTAAGTGCCGGAGATTGAGTGACATCATGCAGTGCCTGGTAAAAGGGAATTGCCAACAACTCCGCGCTCGTCAATGTCACCAACATCAATTCGAACCCTGCCAGATTTCGAATCCACCGAAACCACCGGTCTACCCAATGGGCTTGTAGCCGTGGCACATGCTCGCGATCAAGAAACAAACCAAGTACCGCCGAGTGCCGCTGCTCTTCCTGAATAAAGCGATCCATGGCCTCTTTCAGACCTTCGATGCCATTCCGTTCGGCGAACCGCTGCGCCCTTCGGCGTAGCCCCAAGCCATCTGACCCCTCGCCCAATTGCAGCTGCTGCAGGGCCGCCGCGACCCAATCGCGTTCAGGGACGGAAAGAGTTGTCGGCCCTGCTGGACAAACCAGCACTGGGTTCCATTGGTTGGCCTTAAAGTAATAAATCCAATAAGAGTACTTTGTAATGCAAAGTAGTATCGCGAGTTTCTGCCCTCAAGTCAAACCCCTCTTATTCGCGCTTGAAGATCTGGAACAGGTTCGAGTAATCGTCTGTCCAGGTTCTCAGCTCAGGCCTCGCTGCAACAGCGGTTCGAGCGGATGTCACCAGCGGAATATCAGCGATCATCGAATTCGGCCGGTAAACCAAAACCCAATCCGAGGAGAAGACCTGTGCATCCTCGATCTCTTCGTTGTCGATTTCCAGCGTCTTCATCCCCATCGAAGTAGCGATTCGTTCGACAACCGGCCCCAGGCGCAGATGCTTGTTCGAGACGTGAACAGCCAGCACGCCATTTGGACTCTTCAGATGGCGGAAGTAGAGCTGAAAAGCTTCCTTGGTCAGCAAGTGCACAGGAATCGAGTCGCCAGAAAATGCGTCTACCGCCAAGACATCGAAATTTTGCACGGGATCCCGCTCAAGCGATAAGCGTGCGTCACCTAAGACAACGTCACAAGTCCCACGGCAACCCTTGAGAAAGCGGAACTCGTTCCTCGCAATATCGAGCACCAGGGGATTGATTTCGTAGATGCGATAGTAATCGCCTTTCCTCGCGTAGGAGCTCAGCGTCCCAGTACCGAGCCCGATCAGACCGACGCGGTGATTCATCTGCCATGTGTTCGCAATCGCCAACCCCACGCCGGAATTTGGCCCATAGTATGTGGTTGGGAGCAGATAGCGTTGATCACTCAAGAACTGCAATCCATGGTTGATCGTGCCGTGGATCAGAGTTCTTGTCCATGTTTCTTTGTCTTCGCCCGAGGTCGAATCCTGCACGCGAAGCGACCCGTAGAAATTGCGAACCATGACCCGGACCCCATTGGAAGTGGATCGAATTTCAACTACCGCAAGCACGATCGCCCCAACTGCTGCAGCTGTCCACAGAATGTCCGTCGCCCAGTGCGACCGGTAGAGAAGCATCAATGAAGCAAAGCCAAACAAGACCAGGGAGATGTAAAGCTCGAAGTATCCCGGCAGCAGCAATGGTGCCGCGATCGAGATCAGGAAGCCGCCCACGGCGCCGCCCACCGACATCATCAGGAAGAACGCAGTGAGGTAGCGCGGATGAGGTTTCCGTTTGGCGAGCTCCCCGTGGCAAAACGTACAGAACACGAGCAGCGAAAGCGCCGCGGCCCCAAGTTGCCAATGAATCTTAGTGTCGGAATCCGATATGTAGATGCCGTACAGCAGACCTCCCAGCACCACCGGGCTCAAGATACGGAACACCATAGGCCGATAGATTTTGTCGGAATCGAATACCAGGATGAAGCTCAACAGGTACATCGAAAGCGGGATCACCCAGAGAAACGGAATCGAGGCGACATTCTGCACAAGGTGGCTTGTAAACGAGAGAAACAGCATCGAGGGCAGGGAAGCCAGCGTGATCCAGGTGAGATAGTCCTTCACTGTTGGCGGCGCGGGGACTTCGATGGGAGCCTCGGTTGCGGTGGTGCCAGGCTCAGCTACCTGCGCGGCTCGCCAGGCCGTGTAGATGCAAAACAAGCCGAATGCGGCAAAGGCAGCCCGCCAACCCAAAGCCTGGTACCCAGCGGGCAGGTAAGGCTCGATCGCAACCGGATACGCGAGCAGGGCGAGAAGGCTGGCAAGATTTGAAAGCGCAAATAATCGATAGGGCGGAGCTGCGTTATGAACCCGCGAATACCAGGCCTGCAGCAGCGGGCTTGTGCTGGAGAGCAAGAAATAAGGCAAGCCGATCGCAACCGCCAACACGGCAAGAATCGGCAGGATTGGCGCCGCTTCGCCCGAGGGCTTGAGCCACTCCGGAGGCAATACCGGCGCGAGTAAGATCGCTGCTCCGATCAGGCTCGAATGAAGAATAAACTGCTTTCGCGCGTTCAGGTTCTGAATCGTCCAGTGTGCGTATGCATAACCCGCCAGCAAAAGGATCTGAAAGAACAACATGCAGGTGTTCCAGACCACAGCGGAGCCCCCGAACCAGGGCAGAATCAATTTCGCGATCAGCGGCTGAACCAGAAAAAGCAGGAATGCACTGAGAAAGACGGTTGAGGCGTAGATGGCCATTGTCGCCTATGGTAACCGGATTCCCCCTAGCTTTGCGCCAGAGCCTGATCGAGGTCAGCCAGGATGTCCTCAATATCCTCGATGCCCACTGACAGCCGAACCAGGTTGTCGTGGATGCCAAGCCGGGCCCGTTGCTTCGGAGGAATATCGCGATGGGAGGCAATCGCGGGGTACAGTGCTATCGTGTGGACGTCGCCGAGGCTGGTCGCCGGGACGATCATCTTCAGGCGGTCGAAGAAAGCAAATACGCCTGCTTTGTCTGCTCCCGTAATTTCAAAGGAAACCATCGCGCCAAACTGTCCTTCTGGCAAGAGCCGCGAGGTCGTCTCGCGATCCGGATGATTTTCGAGCCCGGGGAAGTAAACCGAGTTTACTTTCGGGTGATGGCTCAGATGCGCCGCCACTGCGGCCGCATTGCGGTTCTGCCGCTCGAAGCGCAGAGGAAAGGTCTTAATCCCGCGCATCGTCAGATAACACTCAAACGGTCCCAGAATTGGGCCATAGATTCGGGACAGCGCTCGGACCGGCTCAAAATGCTCTTCGTCGCAACTCACCAGCCCGCCAATTACATCGCCATGTCCGGACAAGAATTTTGTAGCGCTGCTCAGCGAGATGTGCGCCCCGAGTTCGATCGGGCGCACCAATGCTGGGGTTGCAAATGTATTGTCCACAATCAGGCAAGCTCCCACTTCACGGGCCATCGCGGCGATCTTGTCGATTTGACCGATGCGCAAGAGCGGATTGGAAATCGTCTCCATCAGAATCACGCCTGGCTTTTCAGCCGCGATCGCCTTGGCGACTGCATCGAGGTCGCAGATGTCGACAAATGCGTTTGTGGTTCCAAACGGTTCGAACACTTGCTGCAGCAGTTTTACTGTCGCGCCATACAATGCGTTGGCGGCGAGCACATGTTTGCGCCGGTCTGCCAGCGCCGCGGTGATGGCAATCTGCAACGCGCTCATACCTGATGCGGTTGCCAGCGTCCCAAGCGCCCCTTCAAGATGGGTTACCAGCTCTTCGAGCGCCGCATTGGTCGGGTTGTCGTAACGCGAATACGCGTACCCATGCATCTCTTTTGCAAAAACCTTGTCGATCGATTCGAGTTCGTCGTAAAAGAAGCTGGCTGCCGCATAGATGGGGGTGGTCACTGGAATCGGTGTTCCGGCGACGCGTTTACGGTCTCCAGAGTGGACGGCTTTAGAATGGATTTTCATTGCTGAAATACTCGCAGGGGTGGATTGCAGTGCGTGGTCTGCTGAATTGGAGAGCTCCGATCTGGGCGCAGGTGATCGTCTCGACGGCTTCGTTGCTGGTCGCGCTGATGCGCGTCCTCGGGTCGTTTCGGCGTAGAGCCTGGTTTGATGCCGCAATGCTTCTGGCTTGCGGTGTGTTTCTGGTGTTCGTCGCGTACACCGGCCTCAAGTCCATCCGTTCCGGAGGTAAGGACTGGGGTTGGGGCGCGGTGATGGGGTACGCCGTATTTGGCGCCGTGCTGATTGGCATTGGGCTCTTGCTCGCCTTCGGCTGAACGTTACTTGCGCTTCCAGCGGACTCCTTCTTTGGTGTCTTCCAGCACAATGCCCGCCTCCAGCAACTGGTTCCGAATCTCGTCAGCCCGTGCGAACTGCTTTGATTTCTTGGCAGCTGTTCGTTCGGCAATCAGAGCTTCGATGGCTTCGTCGCCCAATCCATTTTCAGTGGCGCGGGTTTCGATTACATCAAAAACCCGGTCGAAACGTTTGAGCAGATCGAGCGCGCTGGCGCGATTTCCAGCAAGAAATGCTCCCTGGTCCAGTAGCGTATTCGTTTCACGCACAAACTCGAACATTGCTGCGAGCGCCTCAGCAGTGTTCAGGTCGTCGTCTAGTGAAGCTTCGAATTTGGCCAGCGCCTGTTGGCAGAGCTTCTCGATTTCGTTGTTCTGGCCATCTGCAAGTTTGTCGGTCTCGAGCCGCAGTTTGTAATTACGCAGCCGGTCAATCGACGTTTGAGCGCCTTTCAGAGACTCGATTGTGAAATTTAATTTCTTGCGGTAGGGTACGCTCATCAGCACGAAGCGCAGCGCTTCGGGGCTATGTCCCATTTCCACGAGTTCTCGCAGCGTGTAGATGTTGCCGATGCTCTTGGACATCTTCTGCATGTCCACATGCAGGTGTTCGCAATGAACCCAGAACCGGGCGAAAGGCTTGCCCGTCGCACCTTCTGATTGAGCGATCTCGTTTTCGTGATGCGGAAACGCAAGATCCACGCCACCGGTGTGGATATCCAGGGTCGAGCCCAGATACTTCATTGCCATTGCGGAGCATTCGATATGCCAGCCAGGCCGGCCCGCCCCAAACGGCGCATCCCAATAGGGCTCTTCGCCTTTGCGGGATTTCCAGAGCACGAAGTCGCGCGCGTCATCCTTGTCGTATTCGTCGTTGTCGACCCGCGCCGCCGCTTGAATTCCGGAGAAATCGTTGTGCGACAGCTTCCCGTAGCCCGGGAACCTTGCAATCCGGTAATAGACGCTGCCTTCCGAGTCGTAGGTGAGACCCTTGTCCTGCAAGGTCTCAATCAACTCCACCATTTCATGAATGTGTTCTGTTGCCCGTACGATCCGCTCTGGCTTTTCCAGCCGCAAAGTCACCATGTCTTCGAGAAAGAATTCCTCATACTTGCGGGTGTAATCGCACATTGGAATGCCCAGTTCCATCGACTTGCGGATGATCTTGTCTTCGACATCCGTAATGTTCATCACATGGTCGAGTACAAAGCCGCGATAGGCGAGCCAGCGCCGGAGGGTGTCGTTAAAAGTAAATGTGCGCAGGTTGCCAATGTGAGCGTAGTTGTAAACGGTAGGGCCGCACGAATACATCCGAACGGTTTTGCCATCGGCGGGAACAAACTCTTCTACTGCGAGCGAGAGGGTATTGAAAAGGCTTAGGGCCATGGAATTGGTGAATCCTTCAGTTTAGCCCGACCGCTACTCAACTCTCTGCGAGGACTTTGATGTGGTTCAGCACGCGTAGGTGAATCTTGTGAATGATCCAGTTGGTCCACAGCTGCCAGTAGCTGGCTGGATAGAGCGACTGCTGGTACCAGGTGGTTCCTTCGAGGCTTGTTTTTTTGCCGCCATCGAGAGGCACCAGCCGAAATTGTTCTCGCTTGGATTGCAGGAAGCCATCCAGATGAGGTGGATGAATGTCGTAAGGGGCTCAACTCCTGCATGGGCGCTGGGCTACTGGTCACATCGAATGCCAGCAGGTGAGGTTGATGCCATTTCGTGATTGGCTCCACAAAGGGGCCCGTAGAAAACTCGCAATAACGAACCGCGCCTTCCCCTTGACCTTCGATCCGCGCTCGTATCGGATAGGCGATGCCTGCATGAAAAATCCACTCCCGGCTCGTGGGCAGATCCGGGAATGCGATCACATGCTTCCAGACCTCGGCAGCGGGAGCATCAATGACAACTTGCGTCACAACAGCAACAGTTTCGGGCTGTGTGCCGGGCTGGGCATCTCCGATTGCCGTAAGCGGACAAATCGAAACCATTAGTGTCGCGACAAGCGCAGCTTTTGTCGGCAATTGGCTTGGGCCAGGCTTTGCGATCTCCCGGCCTACAAAAACTCCCAGCGCTGCGAGTAGCAAGGCGATGGGTAGCGCCATGACTAAACAAAACACACCTTCAAAGGCTGCAACCAACATCAGCGAACCGCACAGGCTCAAAGAGAGAACGCTCGCCTGGAAGCAATACTCAAAGCTGCGGGGTGCCTGAATGAAGACCAGTAAAGTTGTTAGCAGGCCGATCGCAAATGGCAATGCAAGGAACACGCCAAAGCTGTAGGATTGAAATTTCAGGACAGACAGCACTGCTGCTAGAAGCCCGCAAATGGCTGCAATGCCCGCACAAACAAAGAGGGAAGCGATCGAGTCGTTCTTCAGCATGGCGAGCAAACGGAATCTTCGGTTTTGAGGCTCCCCTTTCGGGCTAGCTTCCGGAGTTGCAACAAGGAAGCAGAAAAACAACAGATTCACCCCTGGCAGGAAAATGAGAAAGCTCAACCATCCTCTCAATTGGAGCGCTTTCAATCGGCGCATCGTCAGCCAAACACTGCAAACGGAAAATAGAATCGCGATGACGCTCAAAGCCATCAGGCCGTTCAATTGATGACCAAACATCGCCATCAGAGCAATGTGGATTGGCGGCCAATAAATCGCGGGCGGCACTGGATCGCCGTAGGACTGCAAAACGAGCCGATCCAGACCGATTTTGATTGCCACCAGAACTACACCGCACAACAAGTACGAAACCCGCCCCAATGGCTTCATGGCAAGAGGATAGCACCCGCGCTTACCATAGGGAATTGAGACCATTTCAATTTGAGCTAGAGGCTGTGTGCCCCGAGACTGGTGCCCGAGCTGGCAAGCTCCACACTCCTCACGGGGTCATCCCAACGCCAATCTTCATGCCGGTTGGCACTCAGGCCAGCATCAAGGGCGTCATGCCGCGCGATGTCGAACAGGACATCGACGCTCCCATCATTCTTTCCAACACCTATCACCTATTCCTGCGCCCAGGTCATAAAACTGTTCGCGCCCTCGGTGGGCTGCATAAATTCATGAACTGGCCCCGCGCCATTCTCACCGATAGCGGCGGCTTTCAGGTCTTTAGCCTCAGTGAATTGCGCAAAGTACGCGAGGAAGGTGTTGAATTCCAAAGCCACCTCAATGGTGACCGTCACGTCTTCACCCCCGAGAGCACGGTCGATGTGCAATTGGCACTCGGTAGCGACATCATGATGGTGCTTGATGAATGCACTGAGTACCCCGCTACGCGCGAACGCGCCACTGAAAGCATGGAGCTAACGACCCGCTGGGCCTATCGTGCATTTGCTCACTATCGCGGCCCGCGCGCTGAATCTGTCGAATCGCATGCATTATTTCCCATTGTTCAAGGTGGAATGTACCAGGACCTTCGGATTGCCTCGGCTGAGGCCCTGCTGGAACTGGATGCTTATGGTTATGCCATCGGGGGCCTCAGTGTTGGAGAGCCCCGGCCCGAGAGCCTTGCGATGGTTGAAGTGGTGGCTCCCATGTTGCCAGCACACAAGCCCCGCTACGTGATGGGCGTCGGTTTACCGGAAGAATTGCCGGAATACGTCGCCCGCGGAGTTGACATGATGGATTGCGTGATGCCCAGCCGAAACGCGCGCAATGGCTGCTTTTTTACTTCCAAAGGGAAGCTCATCATCAAGAACGCGAAGTACAAGGAAGATCCTTCCCCTATTGACGAGACTTGTGGCTGCTACACCTGTCGCAACTTCTCACGCGCCTATCTTCGCCATTTGTTCTTGGCCCAGGAGATTCTGTTCTCCACATTGGCCACAATCCATAACTTACGGTATTACCTTGACATCATGCGGCGCATGCGGGGTAGTATTCTGGATGGGAGATTTCCACAGTTTTTCGCCGAAGTGCGCGCAAGCGAATTCCTCGATCCAGCGAATTGACACCAAAAGACTGTAGAATCTTTTAGGAAGACTTCGGATATCTAATCGTGACACCGCCCGCCCTGATCCTTCAGGTTGCCCCAAATCAATTGCTTGGACTCTTGCCCTTCGTGGCAATGTTCGGCATCATGTATTTCCTCGTTCTGCTACCTGCTCAAAGGCAGCGCAAACAGGTCAAGGAAATGCTTGCCAACTTGAAGAATGGCGACGAGGTGGTGACTAACGGAGGAATCATCGGAACGATATATTCGATGAACGACGAGGATCAAAGCCTCGTGGTCCGTGTCAAACCCGACGGCGTGAAGCTGCGGTTTGCCAGGCAAAGTGTTGCCAGTGTGCTTGCGCCGGAAGGTGCCGCCACAACGAAGTAAGCGCGTCCAGCGCCGTCAAAGAACGGCCGGCGTGAATTTGAAGCAGGAAGGTTTTCGTAATGGATAGAAGTATGTGGATCAAGATTGCGTCCATCGTCGGCGTGACCTTGGTGTGTCTGTATGGGATTATCGGACTTCCGAAGAATCAGAAGGAGTTGGTCGACAACTTCAATAACAACATCAAGCTCGGGCTCGATCTCAAGGGCGGCAGCCAGTTGGTATTGCAGGTTCAGGTGCAGGACGCCTTCAAGGCGGAAGCCGACCAGTTGATCGACCGCATCAAGACCGAGCTCAAGACCGCTTCGATCGATTACGGTTCCTTCGACCGCAACGAACCGAACTCGATTGAAACCGCCGACAAGATCGAAATCGTCGCCAAGGGAATCTCGATCAACAAGGCGGGCGAATTCCGCCGCCTTCTGAGTGAGCGTTTTCCCGACTGGAATCTCACCAGCACCTCTGGTAGCGACTACAAGCTCACTCTGAAGCCCACCTCCGCACTGGATCTTCGCAAGAAAACGGTTGCCAGTGCCATCCGCACGATTGAAAGCCGCATCGACGGCCTGGGCCTCGCGGAATCGAGTGTTCAGCAGCGCGGCGCCGCCGAAACCGAGCCGGAAATTCTGATCCAGATGCCGGGCGTCGACGACCCGGCTCGCATCAAGCAGATCCTGCAAACCGCAGCGCTTCTTGAGCTCCATGAAGTGCAGGAAGGCCCCTTTGCCTCCCGCGAGCAGATGCTGACCCAATTCAACGGCATCCTGCCTCCCGGCACAAAGGCCGTTCGTGGCATGGGCACGCAGGAAAGCTGGTTCATTCTCAAGCGTTCTCCCGTGATCACGGGCCGCGACCTGCGCGATTCGCGCGCTGCCCAGGATCAAATGAATAACGGCTGGGTCACCACCTTCGTGTTGAGCCAGGATGCTGCTGGCCGCTTTGGCCGCTTCACAGAAGCCAACATCAACAAGCGCCTCGCCATCGTGCTCGATGGTCAGGTGCGCAGCGCTCCAACGATCCAGAACAAGATCTCAGACAACGGTCAGATCACTGGTGCCGCCACCCAACAGGAAGCCAACGACCTTGCGCTTGTTTTGCGAGCCGGCTCGCTGCCCGCTAGTGTCGTCTATCTCGAAGAGCGCACGGTTGGGCCGTCGCTCGGCGCAGATTCGATTCGCGAAGGCCTGATGAGCGGCGTAGTTGGGCTTGCCGCGGTCGTCTTCGTCATGCTCGTTTACTACAAGAAGGCCGGCATCAACGCCACGGTCGCCTTGATCCTCAACGCGATCATCCTGATTGCGATCCTTGCCTACGCTGGTGCCACCCTGACGCTTCCCGGTATCGCCGGTGTCGTCCTCACCATCGGTATGGCCGTCGACTCTAACGTGCTCATTTTCGAGCGCATCCGCGAAGAGCTTCGTGGTGGCAAGGCCGTTCGGGCCGCCATCGATGCGGGCTTTGATCGCGCCTTCCTCACCATCATTGACACGCACGTCACCGCCGTCGTCTCCAGCGCATTCCTCTTTATCTTTGGTACCACCAACGTGAAGGGCTTCGCTGTGACGCTGATCATCGGCTTGCTGGCCAACGTGTTCACCGCCGTCTTCGTGTCCAAGGTCATGTTCGACTGGGAATTGAGCGGCAACAAAAAGGTAACCACCCTGAGCATCTAGCTCGGTACAAAAGAAACGATTTCGCCGTTGAGCGGATATTTTTTTCCGATCCGGCGGGAACAAGAAAGGAATGGCTGGTGTCCAACAGGGTTGGTTCCAGCCGAAGTCAGTCAGCATGCAGCTTTTTCGTGACACAAATTTCGACTTCATGGGCAACAAGTTGCCCCTTATTGGCCTGTCTCTCCTGTTGACGGTTGCCGGGATCATCAGCCTCATCATCGAGGGTGGCCCCAGGTATGGCATCGACTTCAAGGGCGGCACTTTGCTTTACGTCAAGTTTGCCGACAAGCCAAGCGAAGAATCCGTTCGCGCCGCGTTGAGCAAGAAGATCGAAGGAGAAATCTCCGTGGTTGCCGTCCAGGGCACTAACGAGTTGATGATCCAGACCGAGATGCGCAACGAGAAGGAACTTCAATCCACTCGTCAGGCCATCGAGGACACTCTCGCCAGCGTTTTTGGCTCCCAGCCCAACAAGCTGGATTTTACGGGTGCCGCGGCCGCCAGGGTTTTCGAGCGTCTCAATCTGCCACTGCAAAAAGCCGGCGTATTCATCAGCGATGACGATCTTCGCAAACTCATCACCGAGACGCTTTCGTTCCGCGACAAGCAAAAGGGCGGCATCCTCTCGAGCTTCGATGAGCTCTCTTCGGTGCCGGGCATGACGCCGCAAATTCTCACTGTGCTCAAGCAGGAAGCCTATTTGGGCAAGTACCTTGTGCGCAACACAGAAGTCGTTGGCCCGCGCGTCGGCAGCGAATTGCGTACGCAGGCCCTGCTCGCCACTCTTTACGCGATGGCCGGAATGTTGATATATGTAGGCCTTCGCTTTGAATTCGTGTATGGGTTCGCAGCCGTGATCGCTGTTTTGCACGACACGGTGATCACGATAGGACTTTTTTCTCTCTTCCATAAAGAGATTTCCTTGACAGTGGTCGCCGCCCTACTTACATTAGTTGGTTACTCGATGAATGACACGATTGTGGTCTTCGACCGGATTCGTGAAAATCTTCAGAGGGGCCGCAAGGGAGACATGACCGAAATCGTGAATCGCAGCATCAACGAAACGTTGAGCCGGACGATCATGACATCGGGTCTTACCTTCCTCACTGCGGTTGCGTTATGGTTGTTTGGCGGTCAGGTGTTGAACGGCTTTGCCTTCGCCCTGGTTGTCGGAATTTTGGTTGGTACGTATTCGTCGATTTTTGTGGCAAGCCCGATTCTGGTGTTCTGGCAAGAGTTCATGAAGAACCGCGGGAACAACTCGAAGGCCGGAGGGGTGCCGCCAGCAGTAACGACCGCGAAAAAACTCGCGGCGAAATAAGCAAATACCGGTCCTGGAACCTGGCAAGTGGCCGCGGTGTCTAGGATGAGGGAAGGGATTGAGAGAATGTTCGAGCAAAGCCTGATCACTGAAGCGAACCAGACGCGCAAAGCCAGTTCGATCGTCATTTCGTTTGCCATCCAGGTGACGTTGATAACGGTGCTGGTGATTTTGCCGATGATTTTTTACGAGTCGATTAGCGCAGCCGCGCTGGGAAGCAGCCTGGTCGCGCCTCCGCCGCCGCCTCCTCCTCCTCCTCCGGCCCCAGCGGTTGTCCAAAAGGTTAAAGTTGTGCCGAAGCAGTTCAATGCGAACGTGCTGATGGCTCCCAAGCAGATTCCGAAAGAAATCGCAATGATCAGGGAAGACGATCTTCCTGTTGCAACGGGTGTCTCGGGCGGCGTGCCCGGTGGCGTCCCCGGTGGTGTCCCTGGTGGTGTGATGGGCGGGCTGCTCAGCTCGATTCCCGGTCCTCCTCCTCCGCCCCCGAAAAAGGAAGATCCGCCCAAGCCCAAGCCCCCTGCGGTTCCAATCCGCGTCGGTGGCAACGTGCAGAGCGCCAAGCTGGTGCGTCAGCCCCGGCCGCTGTATCCGCCGCTTGCCCGCCAGGCTCGTATCTCGGGCGTCGTGAAATTTAATGCCGTCATCGCGAAGGACGGCACTATCCAGAACCTCACCATGATCTCCGGCCACCCCCTGCTCGTGCAGGCGGCGACCGAAGCGGTCAGGCAGTGGGTCTATCAACCCACGCTTCTCAACGGCGAACCCGTTGAGGTGATTACGACGATTGACGTGAACTTTACGTTAAGCCAGTAATCCAACACTGTTGGCTCAAGTCAAAGACAAGTAGTAGTTCCCAAAACCAAAACAACTCGCAGGAGATTTTGCATGCTTCTCAATACGCAGTATATGGGCTTCCTTTTGTTGCAGGAAGTCGGCTTCGACGCCATCACGATGTGGAACCAGATGGGTTTCCTCGCCAAGGCCGTCGTTGTTATTCTATTCATTATGTCGGCTTGGTCGATTGGCGTCATGATTGACCGTCTGATCGCCTTCAATGCCGCCAAAACCCAGAGCCGTCAGTTTGCCCCCGCCGTTGCCGGTGCACTTCGCGAAGGCAAGCTCGATGAGGCCATCAAGATTGCAGACCGTTACAAGAAGTCTCACTTGGCCAAGGTCGTCGTCGCTGGCTTGCAGGAATTCAAAGCTCACCAGATCAGCAGCGAGATTTCCGGCGAAACCATCGAAGCTTCCAAGCGTGCTCTTGAGCGTGCCGAAGCGATCGTTCACGCTGAACTGAAGCGCGGCGTTTCGAGCCTTGCTACCATCGGTTCCACCGGCCCCTTCGTCGGTCTGTTCGGCACCGTCGTCGGCATCGTGAACGCGTTCAAAGGCATTGCCAGCGAAAAGGCTGCCGGTCTCGGCGCCGTCGCTGGTGGTATTTCTGAAGCGCTCGTCACCACCGCTATCGGTCTGTTCGTCGCCATCCCGGCTGTTATGATGTTCAACTACTTCACCAACAAAGTGGAAGCGTTTGACATCGAGATGAACAACTCGAGCTCTGAACTGCTCGACTATTTCATCAAGCGTTCGCAGGCTGCTCGCCGCGCCTAGTCCTCACGGTCAATAATTCAGACGAATCCTTGCGAGTTTTCCCTCCCAGGGCTGATGCCTTTGAGCATTAGCCCCTGGTAGGGTGGGAAACGAAGCAAAGAGAAGGAAAAACGCAATGGCAGCAAGAAAAAAAGCACCGCCGCCGGTATCCGACATCAACGTCACCCCAATGGTCGACGTGATGCTCGTGATGTTGATCATCTTCATGGTGATCACGCCCATGTTGCAAAAGGGCGTCAGCGTCGAAAAAGTGAAGACAAAGAACCCAATCTCAATGAAGGATGCCGACAAGGAAGACGCAATCCTCGTCAGTGTCACCCGGGCTGGGGATACCTACCTCGGAACCACTCGCATGGCTCCCGACCAGATGCCAACCAAGATCAAGGACATGCTGACCAACAAACCTGAAAAGGTTGTTTACATCAGCGCAGACCGCCGCGCCACTTATGAGCGCGTGGTCACCGTGATCGACGAGATCCGAAATGCTGGTGTCGAACAGTTGGGCTTGATTACAGAAGAAGTCCAAGGTGCCGCCCCCGCCGGCGAAACGAAATAGCTAGATCGAAGAGAAAGATAAGGAGACACCGGATATGGGAATGGCAATGGGCGGCAAGGAAGGACCTGCAGCCGACATCAATATGACTCCGATGATCGACGTGTTGTTGGTCTTGATCATCATCTTCATGGTGATCACGCCGCTGACTCCGAAAGGTCTCGAGGCCCGTGTGCCTCAGCCTCCGCCGCCGAATCAGCCTCCGCCGCCCCCTGAAAATGACAGGACGGTAGTCGTGATCATCGAGAAAGACAAGAGCATGAAAATCAACCAGGAACCGATCCTGTTTGAAAATCTCGGCAAGCGCCTTGAAGACATCTTCAAAACCCGCGCCGAGCGTGTCTGCTTCGTCAAGGGCGATCCTGATCTCGAGTATCAGGAAGTAGCCAAGGTGATTGACGTCGCCAAGGGCGTTGGCATTGACCAGGTGGGCCTGATGACCAAGAAGGTCGAAGCCGGCGAATAGCCCGGTGCGAGAGGAATCGTGATCAAAATGCTAAACGCAATCAAATCCCACGCCCGCATCATTGTGACTGCGGTGGTCACATTGAGCTTGCTCGTGTTTGCCAACGGCTGCGAAAAGCTGAAGGCCCGCGATGCGCTGAATAAGGGGGTCGCTGCCTACAAGGCGACCAAGTACGAAGAAGCGTCCCGCAAGTTCAAAGAGGCGATCGAAGCCGATCCGACCTTCGACGTTGCGCGACTTTACCTCGCGACTTCTTACATGAGCCAATGGATCCCAGGCGCTGACTCGCCTGAAAACAAGGCCATGGCAAAGAATGCTGAAGACGAGTTTATGGAAGTCCTCAAGCGCGATCCGAAGAGCAAGCTCGCCACCGAGTCCATCGCTTCGATGCGCTACAACCAGGCGAACGCTTTCCCGGCACTCGAAGACAAACTCCGCGTGATGGACGATGCCAAGGTTTGGTATCAAAAGCTGGTTGAAATCGACCCGCAAAATTCCAAAGCCTATTACAGCCTCGGCGTCATCGCTTGGTCCAAGTGGTATCCCAAATACAAGGCTGCTCGCGAAGCCGCCAAGATGAAGCAGGAAGACCCGGGCCCCATCAAGGACAAGAAGATTCGAGAAGAATTGAAGGCCGGTTACGCCGGTTTGGTGGAAGAAGGCATTGGTCACTTGACCAAGGCCGTCGAAATCGACAAGATCTACGACGACGCCATGGCTTACCTGAACCTGCTCATTCGTGAACGCGCTGACTTGGCTGAGAACGCCGATGACTACAAGAAGGACATCGCCACAGCCGACAAGTGGGTTGCGGATGCTCTCGAAGCGAAAAAGATCAAAGCGATCGAACTCGAAAAGAAGAGCAAGGGCATCAAAGCAGAATAGTTCTTTCCTTTCAATTGGAACTGAAGGCGGACCTGCAAAGGTCCGCCTTTTGCATTGACCGGGCTAGCTCAAACACGAAATAATTGAAAGATGAGGGCCTGCGTGCTCCGTCGCTAGTTCCAAAACGATGGAAATCAACCCTGGCAGTTCCGAGTCCGCGAGTTTGCCCACCGAGGCCAACCCGCTCTCTGGTGCTGATTTGGTTGAGCAACGCTACGCGACCCTTGAGCAGTCTTTTCTCTCCCATCGCCCAAAAGAAGACGCCGCTAAAGT
This sequence comes from Acidobacteriota bacterium, assembly GCA_016870995.1. Taxonomy (GTDB): domain Bacteria; phylum Acidobacteriota; class Terriglobia; order Bryobacterales; family Bryobacteraceae; genus Bryobacter. The sequence continues at coordinate 3,739 of VFZU01000037.1, read as the reverse complement.
TCGTGCGGCATTCGAGTTTGCCCGCGACCAACATTCCGGCCAAGCCCGCAAGAGCGGCGAACCTTACATCCTTCACCCCATCGCCGTAGCTCAGAACCTGGTTGACATGCACATGGACCTCGTCTGCGTTGAAACTGCGCTCCTGCACGACGTTGTAGAGGATACGGGCATCAACATCGAGGAAATCCGCCGTCGCTTCGGCAACGAAGTAGCAGTTTGCGTAGATGGCGTTACCAAGCTCGGCAAGATCCATCTCTACTCCCGCGAAGAACAGCAGGCCGAAAGCGTTCGCAAGATGCTTCTCGCCATGGTCAGCGATATCCGGGTCATTCTCGTCAAGCTCAGTGACCGACTTCATAACCTTCGCACCATCGGCAGCCTTTCACGAGAAAAGCAGACGCGCATCGGGCAGGAGACGCTCGATATCTACTCGCCCATCGCACACCGCCTCGGTATGGGCAAAGTCCGCGCCGAGCTCGAAGATCTGGCTTTCGCCGCGATCGACCCGGAAGCACATCAGGACATCCTGGGCCAGATCGAGCACAAGCGAAAAGCCTCGCAAGAATTCCTTGAAGGCATTCGAAAGAGCCTTGAACAAAAGCTCTCGCGGGAAGCCATCCCGGCTCGCGTCGAGGGTCGTCTCAAGCGCCCATACTCGGTCTACCTGAAACTGAGGAAGCAAAAGATTCCGATCGAGCAGGTTTACGATTTGCTCGCCCTCCGCATCGTTACCGATTCCCTCAAGAACTGCTATGCGGCCCTCGGCGTGATCCACAACGAGTGGCCACCCATTCCAGGTCGCATCAAGGATTTCATCGCCATGCCCCGCCCGAACGGCTACCAGAGCCTTCACACGAGCGTGATGGGCACGGGTGGCCAAGCTTTTGAAGTCCAGATTCGGACCGAGGAAATGCATCGTCTGGCAGAAGAAGGCGTCGCCGCTCACTGGAAGTACAAAGAGGGTCGTAAGGGCAAAAGCACCGAAGAGCAGTATGTAAACTGGATGCGGCAACTTGTCGAGTGGCAGCAGGAAATGCGCGACCCGGGCGAGTTCATGTCGACTCTCAAGGTCGATTTGTACTCGGATGAAGTTTACGTTTTCACTCCAAAGGGCAAGGTCGTCGTCCTGCCTCGTGAATCCACGCCCATTGACTTTGGATATTCCATCCACAGCGATGTCGGCAACGCTTGTGTCGGCGCGAAGGTCAACAATCGCATCGTTCCACTAAAGTACGCTCTCAAGAACGGCGACATTGTCGAAATCCTCACGCAGCCTGGCCACATGCCCAGCAAAGACTGGCTGGGTCTCGTCAAGACTTCCAAGGCTCGCAACAAGATCAAGGGCATTATCAATGCCACCGAGCGGTCGAAGGCGATTGAGATCGGCGAGAAGTACTTCGAAAAAGAAGCCCGTCGTCTCTCGATTCCGATCTCCAAACTCGACGAGGGAATTCTTGCCGAGGTGTTCGCCGATTACGGCGTTGGCAAGATCGAAGATCTGTTCGCCAATCTTGGCTACGGCAAAATCGAAGCCCGTCCAATTCTGATGCGCTTTGACCCCAACCGCTCGGCGAACGAGGAGTCAAAAGCACCAGAACCAATCCCGAGTTCCGCGGCACAAACTCCATTCGATAAGGACGCCAAGAACCTTGCTCTTCGCGTAAAGGGGCTCAACGACGTGATGATCTATCGCGCCCTTTGCTGCAATCCGATTCCCGGTGAAGCCATCGTCGGCTACATCACCCGCGGCAAAGGAGTGGCGGTGCACAGTGTCAGTTGCAGCAACGTTCAGAACCTGATGTATGAGGTTGAGCGAAAGATCGACGTGGAATGGGCCAAGCCTGGTGGCGAGAGTTTCGACGTGCAGGTCTCGATCATGACCGATGATCGCCCTGGCATGCTCGCGCAATTCACTCAGGTGTTATTCAGCGAAAACTCCAACATTCGCAGCCTTGAGGCGCGTGGCGACGACGAGCGCGGTGGGGATGGTGCCATCGTTGAAATGAAGATTGAAGTCCGCGACAAACGGCAACTCGAAAAGATCCTGAGTGCGCTCCGGCGCATCCCTGGAGTGAGGGACATCGAACGTAAATCATGAGCATGCAGGAACCAGAACACATCGCCGTATCCAAGTCCAAAGGGATCGAGATCGATTGGAAGGACGGCTTGCATAGTAGCTTCAGCCTCGCTTTCCTGCGCGACAACTGCCCTTGTGCGGTCTGCACCGGCGCTCATGGCACCGTACCTCAAAAGACCAACTATCAGTCTCCAAGCCCGTTCCAGATGTACAAACCCGCACTTAAGATGTTGACCTGCGAAGCGGCCGGCAACTATGCGGTGAAGATCAACTGGAATGACGGGCATTCCAGTGGCATCTACAGTTTTGAGTATTTACGGAAGTTGACTACAGAAGGCGGAAGTTAACTTCCACAGTTGCCTGTACAGGCACAGCGGCGCCGTCCTTCAAGCCCGGCTTGAAGCGCCACTTCATCACGGCTTCGATGGCTTTTTCATCCAGCCCCAAGCCCAACGGTCGAATCACCCTGATGTCGCGCGCCTTGCCCGCAGGATCAACCACGATTGACAAAACAACCGTGCCTTGAAACTTTGCTTTGCGTGCTTCTTCCGAGTATTCCGGTTCTATTTTGAACAGAACCGAAGGCGCTGATACGCCACCGCCTGCGCGGAATGCTCCACCACCCGTACCGCCGCCAGAACCTGGTCCAAAACCAGCACCGCTACCCGATCCCACGCCACCACCCTTGCCGCTGCCAAACCCACCAGAGCCTGAACCCTGTGAGGGGGCGCTCAAACCAGAAAGCGGATCGCCTAGCATCGGAAGATTCACCTTTGGCAACGTATTCTCTTGCGCAATGATCGTTGGTTCCATCACCAGCTTCGGCTGTTCGATTTTCTGCAGCTGCGGAGGCACAAACTGCTTCGGTGCCACCTTGGGCAATTTGCCCTTACTCGGCGGAGTCACTTCACGTGCACCGCCACCGCCGCCACCACCCATCGTTTGCTTTTTGGGTGCTGTCTTAGGAATGTACTCGCTTAGAGGAGCGGCGAGAGGAGTGATTTCCTTGACGACCTTTTGGACTTCCGGGCTCGTCGACACAAAAATCAATAGGGCAATGACCAAGCCGTGGATCACCATCGAACTGGCGGCACTCTTGGACTCGTTACCGGCCGTCTGCCCCCAAATGTCTTTCACCGCTACCGGCTTTGAGGTCACCTCAAGCGGGGGTAGCTTTGGAGGATTGATGGTCTCTTTGACGCCTCTCCAAAGGGATATGAGGACGTGTTCCTCTTTCAACCCAGAGAGGGTTCCTGCCAGTTGGTCCTCTGGGGTTGAGACCGGTTTTTGTGGTTCCGTGTTGATCACGATTTCTTCTGCCAGTTCTATGGTCGATGTACTCACCGGTTTCACTCCTTGAATCTTCTCCATCGACTCTGCGCTATCTGTCCGACGCGCCAGTCCGTTGTGAAGTTCCATTCAAGGCTATGAAAATTGGAAGATTTTGCGGCTTTGCCCTATCGTATCACGCCGTATCCAACCCTTTTACGGGGTCAATCGCGGAAGTTCGATCCGATAAATATGCCGGTAGGCACTGGGCTTGTCCCCTTCCGTGAGACACGAGTCTAGACACTGTCGGCTGCCAGGCGGAAAAAGCACTGGACAGCCAGCCTTTGTTTTAGCAGAATCGCTGTAGTGGGAGAGACGGAAGCGAGCTCTGCT
>VFZU01000036.1 GCA_016870995.1 Acidobacteriota bacterium | reverse complement strand
ACTGGGTCGAGGCAATCCGGTATCTCAATATGACGCAACTCTCAGACCACAGAAAGGAGCAGTTGAGAAAACTCGAACAAGCCGCCTGACGGCGGTGGGACTCTACATTACTGGATGCAAAGGAGGGACACATCCCCTCCTCTGCACTCCTCCCCTAAAAGCCCAGAAAGGCAGCATTGGCCAAATTCGTAATTGCAGAACTTGACATACACAACTAAATACGCACGACGCACTAGCCAATCCGATTGTTTCACTTCGAGTCCATTCCATTGGAATCCATCCTTATTGTTCTTTTTGTTTTTCGTATTCATCGGCAGGCCAGAATCCCCTCCGGCACTGCATGATTGATCATTATATTTAATTGGGAATTATTCAATAAATATTTTGCTATATGTACTAGTATTAATACAAAGTACTGCCTACAATCATGTAATTAAAGCAGGATAGCCCCAATTATATGGAGGCTTGATAAATATTTATATCGAAAATAAAGTGATATTATGTCGATTTATTTTGCACTAATTTGGCCGATTCCCGGTAAACCTCAAGCACCTCACGTGCTGTCCGGTCCCAGTGATACATGCGGGCCTGCGCATGCCCCTTCTCCACCAACGATTCCCGAAGTTCTTGATCCATAAGCACTTCCCGGATCCCGCGTGCGATATCGAACACGTTTTCAGGATTCACCAGTACCGCCGCATCCCCAACCACTTCCGGCAACGAACTCGTCCCCGAGCAAACCACCGGCGTACCCGAAGCCATCGCCTCAAGCGGCGGCATTCCGAACCCCTCGTACAAACTCGGAAACACAAACGCCGTCGCAGCCGAGTAGAACACCCGCAGCGTATCGAAGGGAACGAATCCGAAAAACCGCACATACGGCTCCATGCGCGTCTGAATCACCATCCGCCGCACTTGCGGATGCTTCCACATCTCGTCGCCGATAATGATCAGTCGAAGATTCTTAAACTGTGGGTGGTTCTCAAGCTCCGTCCGCAACACCGCAAACGCCTCAACCAGGCGAGGAATATTCTTCTGCGGCCGGACACTGCCGGCGTACAGCAAAAACGGATAGTTGATCTGGTAACGCTCGAGCGTTTTCTGCCGCTCATCCTCCCAGGCTTCATACGCTTGGCTTCCAGAAGAGGCAAAGTGAGAATGTTCGAGAAATCGTGGGTCTGGCGCTGAATAGATCTGACGAATTCTCGACGCGTCAATGCGCATCAGATCTTGGACATCCCGCTGCGTTGATTTTGAGACCGCGATGATGTGTTGCGCTCGCGAAAGGCTGCGGCGAAAGCGAAACAGCCGGTATTGCGTGCGGATCGAGGTCGTCTCTGACGGAGTCGATTCTGGAAACAGTAAACTGCTCATATCGTGAATCGTCACGATATAAGGCTGAGGCATCAGCAACGGTGCGGCATTCAAGGGCACGTGGCAAAGGTTTGGCTTCAGCCTGCGCAAAAACAGCGGAAACGAAACTTGGTTCAATAAGCCGGAGTCGGAGCGGGGAAACACAGCCCGCCGAAAGTTGCCCGGCAACTCCCCAAACTCCCGCAAGTCTTCTTTGCGGCCCGCCAGCACATACGTATGCTGGTCATCAATGCGCGCCAGCGACTGCACCATGTTGCGAATGTACGTGCCAATCCCGTAATCACGGGAGTGGCGTACGTCAATCGCGATGCGCATAGTTGCGCTCTAGGCGTGAGCGGGTGCCAGCTTCCAGGGGTACAGCGGGAAGCCATCGGTCAACGCCTGCACCTTGCGGGCCACCGCAGCGCTGCGTTCTTCGCTGGCAGTGTCAGCCAGCACTTCAGCGATCAGCTTGGCCACCTGCTCAAATTCCTTGGCGCCAAAGCCACGCGTGGTCAATGCCGCTGTGCCCAGGCGAATGCCCGAGGGGTTCAACGGCGGATTCACATCAAACGGAATCGAATTCTTGTTCACGGTGATATGCGCGCGGTCCAGAGCTGCTTCAGCTTCTTTGCCCTTCACACCCTTGGAGAACACATCCATCAACACGATGTGTGAATCGGTGCCGCCAGAAATGATGCGGAAGCCTTTTGCCTGAAGCGCGCCGGCAAGTACCTTTGCGTTATCGAGTACGTTTTGCGCGTACACCTTGAAATCGGGCTGCATCGCCTCAAGGAAGCAAACCGCCTTGGCGGCCATGACATGCACCAGTGGGCCACCCTGCGCACCAGGGAACACGTTCTTGTCGATCTCTTTGCCAAAGCGCTCTTCAGCCAAAATGATTCCGCTGCGGGGTCCACGCAAGGTCTTGTGCGTCGTCGAAGTCACGATGTGAGCATGCTCACAAGGATTTGGATACACACCGCCGGCGATCAAACCCGAATAATGCGCCATATCCACCAGGAAAACCGCCCCCACAGAATCCGCAATCTCGCGGAACCGCTTGAAGTCAATCACCCGCGGGTAGGCGCTGGCGCCGGCAATGATCATCTTCGGTTTGTGCTCGGTGGCGAGCCGGGCGACTTCTTCGTAATCGATCAGTTCGTCTTGTTGCCGAACGCCGTAGGGCACGATCTTGTAAAGCTTGCCCGAAAAATTCAGGTGATGTCCATGAGTGAGGTGGCCACCATGAGACAAATTCATTCCGAGAATCGTGTCGCCAGGGTTCAGCACAGCGGCATAGGCGGCTTGATTGGCCTGCGAGCCAGAATGCGGCTGAACATTGGCATACTGCGCGTTGAACAACTGCTTGGCCCTGTCTCGTGCCAGATTTTCGACGACGTCAGAATGCTCGCAACCACCGTAGTATCGTTTGCCCGGATACCCTTCTGCGTACTTGTTCGTGAATACCGAACCCGTCGCTTCAAGCACGGCTTCGGAAGTAAAGTTCTCGCTTGCGATCAACTCGAGAAACCCTTGCTGGCGCGCGGTTTCATGCAGGACAGCTTCGGCGACGGCGGGGTCTACCTGGGCGAGAGAGCGGCCCATACGCTGGGAGTCGTTCATGGTGTTACTGGGACTGACCTTTCTGGTGATTTTCGATCGCGGCTACCTTCGCCACGCGGCGAGCGTGGCGGCCTCCCTCAAACTCGGTTGAGAGAAAAACTTCTGTCATTTTCTTGGCTGTGTCTTCGTCGGTGAAGTGCGCACCGATCGCCAGCACATTCGCATCGTTGTGCTTGCGCACAAAACTTACTTCATCCGGCCCCGTGCCCAATGCCGCGCGGATTCCGTTTACTTTGTTTGCGGCAATCGACATCCCGACACCCGAAAAACAAACCAGGATCCCCTTGTCTACCGCACCCGTCGACACATACTTGGACACCTTTTCCGCAAAGTCAGGATAGTCTACAGATTCTGTGGAGGTTGTGCCCGCGTCGATGACTGCATGGCCAGCAGCACGCAGCTCATCTCGCAACTTTTCTTTCAGAAGGAATCCGGCGTGATCCGCGCCAATGGCAATCTTCATAGAGCGAAGAATCTTCAGTTTAGCATGCTAGACTCGATAACTTACCCCCACCATGCTCTGGAGTCACCTGTTTATCCCCACGTTGCGGGAAGTCCCGGCCGACGCTGAAGTCGCCAGCCATCGTCTCTTACTGCGGGCCGGTTACATCCGCCCTATGGGCTCTGGTATCTACAATTACCTGCTCCTGGCCCAGCGCAGCATGTCGAAAATTCAGAAGGTCATCCGCGAGGAAATGGAAGCAATTGGCGCACAGGAATTCCACCTGGCAGCGCTTAACCCCGCCGAAATCTGGCAGGAAAGCGGCCGCTGGACCGGTATGGGCCAGAACATGTTCCGCCTCAAGGACCGCTGGCAGCGCGATCTCTGCCTCGGCATGACCCATGAAGAGGTCATGACTGCCATCGCCCGCGGAGAACTTCGCAGCTACAAGCAATTGCCCCAAATCTGGTATCAAATCCAGACCAAATTCCGTGACGAACCACGCCCCAAGAGCGGCCTGCTCCGTGTTCGCCAGTTCCTCATGAAGGACTCCTACTCCTTCGACATCGACGCCCCCGGCCTCGACGTCAGCTACGAAAAGCACCGCCAGGCCTACTGCAAGATCTTCGATCGTTGCGGCATTGAGTACGTCGTCGTTGAGGCCGACTCTGGCGCTATGGGCGGTAGCGCCAGCCAGGAGTTCATGGTTGCCACTGATGCTGGCGAAGATTTTGTCGTCGTCTGCCGCGAAACCGGCTATGCCGCCAACCTCGAGAAGGCTGTCTCAGAGCCCAAGCCCATCGCGGCTCCGGATTCCGAAGAAGCCCTCGACCCCAGCGAGATCCACACCCCCGCGGCCAAAACCATCGATGAAGTCGCCGCTTTCCTGAAGCTACCGGAAACCTCGCTGATCAAGACCTATGTGGTCATCGTCGACTACGGCACCAAACAGGTTCCGATGCTTGCTTTGCTGCGCGGCAACCACCAACTCAGCGAAACGAAGTTCATCGCCGCCACGGGCTGCAAAGAATACCGTGCCGCTCACCCGGAAGAAATTCGCGAGATCTTCGGTGCCGATCCCGGCTCCCTCGGCCCCGTCGGCGTTAAGCTCACCATCTACGCCGACAGCGCGCTCGAAGGCCGCAAGAATATGGTCGCTGGCGCGAACAAAGATGATTACCACCTTCTGAACGTCACCCCCGGCGAAGACTTCACCGCCAAATTCGCCGACATCCGCCAGGTCGAATCGGGCGACACCGAAATCAACACCGGCGCTCCTCTTGAAATTCTCAAGACCATGGAAATCGGCCACATCTTCAAGCTCGGCTACAAGTACTCGAAGGCCATGGGCCTCGATGTCCTCAACGAAGACGGCAAAGAAGTCAAGGTCATCATGGGCTCTTACGGTATTGGCGTGGAGCGAGTCCTCTGCGGAGCCGTCGAGCTGTACAACGATGCGGACGGCATCTCGATGCCGCCCTCGATTGCCCCCTTTGAAGTCGTCGTCACCCCAGTAAACATTGGCGATGAATCCTTGAAGAAGGCAGCTTTCGATCTCTACGGCGACCTCAAGAAGGCTGGCATCGATGCTCTACTCGACGATCGCGACGAGCGCCCTGGCGTCAAGTTCAAAGACGCAGACCTGATCGGCATCCCCTTCCGCATCACCGTCGGCAAGAAGCTCGCTCAAGGCATCGTTGAAGTGGTCGAGCGCCGCGGCAAGGTCTTGTCCGAAATGCCTCTTACGGAAGTAATGTCATGGGTCAAGGCCAAGCTGAACAAGTAGACTGGGCGGCGATCCGCGCCCAGTTCCCCGCTCTCGCAACGAAGACCTTTCTCAACTCCGCCACCATGGGGCAACTCCCCCAAGCGGCAAGCCAAGCCGTCCTGACTCACCTTCAGCGGCGGGATCAAACGGCTGCCGTCGATGCCCCAAAATGGTTCGACGACCTAGACCGCCTCAGGGCAAAACTCGCCCAATTGGTTCACGCCACACCGGCGGACATTGCCTTCATCCCAAGCACCGCCCACGGCCTTTCCATCGCACTCAGCGGCATCGACTGGCAACCCGGCGACCGCATCGTCACCCTCGACCCCGAATTCCCCAACAACACTTACGGCCCGAGCCTCCTCACCCGTCGCGGCGTCGAGTTCATCGAAGCTCCCCTCAACGATCTCGCTCAAGCCATCAACGATCGCACGCGGCTTGTCATCGTGAGCGCCCTCAATTACGTCACGGGCATGCGCGCTCCGCTTGCCGAAATTCGCCGCCTTGCACCGAATGCACTTCACTACGTCGACGCCACACAGGGCTGCGGCGCAATCCGCTTCGATGTCCAGGCGCTCGGCATCGACATGCTGGCGGTGCACGGCTACAAGTGGATGCTTAGCCCCACAGGCGCAGGCTTCCTCTACGTAAAGCCGGAAGTACGCAAATGGCTCGAACCAAACGTGATCGGCTGGCGATCCCACCTCAACTGGCGTGATTGGTCGAACCTCCACCACGGCACGCCAATCTTCTCAGAAGACGCTGAGCGTTACGAAGGCTACTTCCCTGCCATGCCTCTGCTCTGCGCAATGGAAGCCAGCGTTGACCTCTTCCTGAGCCTCGGCACAGACGTGATCGAACAACGTGTCCTCCACTTGGCATCGCTGCTTCGAAAAAAAGTAGAAGCGCTAGGCGGCACGATCGCTCACGACAACTCCCCCATCGTCTGCTGCCGCTTCAACGGCATCGAGTCAAACGTCCTTGCTGCCAAGCTGCTGGAGCGCAACATCATTGTCAGCGCCCGCCACGGCTGGCTCCGCGTCAGCGTCCACCTCTACAACAACGCAGCCGATCTCGATCTGTTCGCCTCCGCCGTCCATCAAGCCTTTCATCCCCAGGCATAATCAACACAAGCCAGGGCAAACGGCTCACAAGCCCCGCAACAGAACCCCAATTGTTTCCGAATACAACCGATGCTCCTCTACCAGGACCCTCGCGCTTAGCGTCTCTTCCGTGTCGCCTTCCATCACCGGCACAGCCGCTTGCGCCAGAATCGGCCCCGTATCCAGCCCTTCATCCACCAGATGCACCGTACAGCCCGTGATCTTCACGCCATGATCGAGAGCCTGCTTTTGCGCATGCAAACCAGGAAAGCTGGGCAACAACGACGGATGGATGTTGAGAATCTTTCCGGCATAGGCCTGAATAAAGGCCGGACTCAACAACCGCATGTACCCCGCCAGGCAGATCAAGTCCACCTTGGCCTCGTCGATAATCCGTTTCACCTGAAGGTCAAAGTCGGCTCGCGGCACACCCTTGGAACTCAGCGCATACGCAGGCAAGCCATTGGCCTTCGCATACTCGATGCCTGGCGCATCCGGCACGTTCGAGATCACACAACCAATCTCAGCCTTGAGCCGACCCTCCGCAATGGCCCGATGAATCGCCTGGAAATTACTCCCCCGCCCACTCAGCAAAATAGCCAGCCGCTTCAAACGTAGATCACCCGCGGCTTCTCGCTCTTCTTGCCCTTCACCACCTTGCCCAATTCCACGGGCTGAGAACCGACCTTGTTCAGAGCCTTCACTGCTTTGGCGACACCCGCCTCCGGCACCGCCACAATCATGCCGATGCCAAGGTTAAACGTCCGGCGCCAATCGGCTTCAGGCACATTGCCGATATCCCGCAACAGCGTGAACAACGGCGGCACCTGCCATGCCTTGGTTTGGATCTTGGCGTTCGTCCCGGCCGGCAACATGCGCGGCGTATTGTCAGTGATGCCGCCCCCGGTGATATGCGCCGCACCCTTCAATAGCTTCTCTTTGCGCAAGGCCCGCATCGCTGACGCATAGCTCAAATGCACACGCAACAGCGCCTCTCCCACGGTTTCTCCAAGCTCCGGCAACACCATGCCAACCTTGTACTTCGCCACCTCGAACAACAGCTTCCGCGCAAGCGAGTACCCGTTCGTGTGCAACCCATCACTTGGCAAGCCCAACAACACATCCCCGGGCACAATCGTCTGTCCCGTGATCAGCCCTTTCTCTTCGCATGCCCCCACAATAAAGCCCGCCACGTCATACTCACCCTTCTTGTACAGCCCCGGCATCTCGGCCGTTTCGCCGCCAATCAGCGCGCAGCCATTACGTTCGCATCCGCGCGCAATACCCAGAATCACGCTAGACGCAACAGCCGAATCCAGTTCCCCCATCGCAAAGTAGTCGAGGAAAAACAGCGGGTCCGCCCCCTGCACCATGATGTCGTTCACACAGTGGTTCACCAGGCATTCGCCCACCGTGTCATGCTTGCCGGCCATAATGGCAACCTTCAGTTTGGTGCCAATCCCATCGGCACTCGAAATGAGCACCGGCTTCTTGTAACCCTTGATCCGAAAGGCAGCGCCAAAGCTACCAATGCCTGTTAGAACATTCGACGAGAAGGTCCGCTTCGCAGCGTCCTTGATGGAATCGACGGTCTTTTCGCCTTCTTCGATGTTGACGCCAGCCTGGCTATAAGTGATGGGCATGAATTGAGAGAAATCTTCTATACTTTAGCAATCCATATGACGACACGGCGACGGGACATATTGAAATGGGCCTCTCTAGCGCCCCTGGCTGCCACCCTCAAAGCGGACGGCAATCCTCCACTGCTCATCCGCAACGCGAAGATCGTTCCCGTCGGTGCACCCCCAATCGCCAAGGGCTCGGTGCTCGTAATCGGCGGCTTTATTGCAGCGGTGGGCGAGAATGTCACGGCCCCCGCCGGATCGCAAATAGTCGAAGGAGAAGGTCTGACGATTTACCCCGGCCTGATCGATGGACTGTCTACACTGGGCCTGGATGCCGTGGCGCCTGTCAGCCGTTTCGGAGCCGGCGCACCGCCGCCCTCAATCGCAGCAGCTCCGGTCTCAATCTCGCGCGGCCCCGAAGATCGCCCGCTCACAACTCCCTGGGTCAAGGCAGCCGACCAGGTCAAGACCACCGACCGGCGCCTGCCACAAGCCCGCTCGGCAGGCTTCACCACTGCAGTCACCTTCCCCACCTCGGGAATCTTCGCCGGCCAGGGCGCCGTCATCAACCTCGCTGCAGAACGCACCTCGCAAATGGTTGTCGAGCCTTCCGTTGGCATGTACACAACCCTCTCGACCAATCGCGGAGGCGGCTTCCCGAACTCTCTGATGGGCGTCATCGCCTACCTTCGACAAACCTACATCGACGCGGTTCATTACAGGGAGGCCACCGCGATTGCGGCCAAGAATCCACAGCTGCCAAGACCCGGCTACGAAAAGGCCCTCGAAGGCATCCTCGAAGCTCCCCGCACTCTTTTTCCCGCGGTGCGCGCCTATGAGATCGATCGCATGTTGCGCCTCACCAAAGAGTTCCCCACCAAGACAGTTCTCTACGGGCTTCACGAAGGCTTCCGCCGTGGCGAAGAGCTCTCCAAGGCAGGCATTACCGCCATCGTCAACCTTCGCTGGCCTGAAGGCACCCGTGATGGCGACCCTGAGGATCGAGAGGACCTCAAGGTTCTTGAGCTTCGCGACCAGGCCCCGTCCACTCCCGGAGTTTTGGCCAAATCGGGCGTCAAATTCACCTTCTCCACGATTGGCGTCGACTCTCCAGCCGCAGCCATTCGAGCAGTGAAACGCGCGATCGATGCGGGCCTCCCGCAAAGTGAAGCCGTCAAGGCGATGACACTTGGCGCCGCAGAAATCTTCGGCGTCTCAAACCGCCTCGGCTCGATCGAGAAGGGCAAGGTGGCTAACCTCACGGTCACCAAAGGCGACCTATTTCAAGATTCCACGCGCGTCCAGTTTGTAGTGATTGATGGTGTGAAGCACGACCCCACGGTTGAAGAAACGGCGGCATCACGATGAAACATTTCCCCCTGACCCTGTTTGCAGCATTCGGCCTCCTTGCGGCCGATCCGCCACTGGTGGTTCAAAACGCCAACATCCTCACGGTCACCAAAGGTACCGTCAAGGGCTCGATGGTGGTCGAGAACGGCAAGATCAAAGAAGTCGGCGAAAAGGTTCTGGTCCCGCCAGACGCGAAGATCGTCGACGCCTCGGGCCAATACGTTCTGCCCGGCATCATCGACAGCCACTCCCACATTGCAGCCGACTCCATCAATGAAGGCTCCATTTCGGTCTCCTCGATGGTTCGCATTGAAGACGTTTTAAACCCGGAAGACGCCGCCATCTACCGCGCCATCGCCGGCGGCACAACCATCGCCAACGTCCTCCACGGCAGCGCCAACGCCATCGGTGGACAAAACAGCCTCATCAAGCTGCGCTGGGGCAAGAAAGCCGACGAGATGATCTGGGACAAATCCCAACCCTCGATCAAGTTCGCTCTCGGCGAAAACCCGAAGCGTCAGGGCAACCCCACCGGCGGTCGCGTCGGTGCAGGTAATGTCAATACGCTGCGCTACCCCGGCACTCGCATGGGCATCGAGGATGTCTATGTTGAGGCCTTCACACGTGCCAAAGAGTATCGCGAATCCTGGAAGCAGTACGAAGCCCAAAAGGCAAAGGGCGAAACCGTCATTCCACCCCGCCGAGATCTCCAACTGGAGCCTCTCGTCGAAGTGCTCGAAGGCAAACGTCTCGTCCACGTTCACGCCTACCGCGGTGACGAAGTTCTCATGATGATTCGCATCGCCGAGCAGATCGGTTTCAAGATCACCAGCTTCGAGCACATTCTCGAAGGCTTCAAGGTCGCCAAGGAAATGGCCAAGCACGGCTCGGCCGGCGCTGGCTTCAGTGATTGGTGGGCCTTCAAAATCGAAGCCTACGACGCCATCCCTTACAACATGGCCATCATGGTTCGCAAGGGTGTCCTCGCCAGCGTCAACTCCGATTCGGCCGACACCATCCGCCGCCTCAATACGGAAGCCGCCAAGACCATGAAGTACGGCGGCCTCACCGAAGAGGAAGCTCTCAAGCTGGTCACCATCAATCCCGCAATTCACCTGAAGGTCGACAAGTATGTCGGTTCGATTGAGCCCGGCAAGGACGCCGACTTCGTCATTTGGGACAAGCACCCGCTCTCCAGCTTCGCCCGCGCCCAGCAGGTCTACATCGACGGCGTCAAATACTTCGATCGCGACGAAGACGCCAGCGCGCGAATGAAGAAAGAAGCCGCTAAAAAGGCACTCGAAGACAAGTTCAAATCAGAGCAGCAACGCCGCCCGGGCCCTGCCGCTGGCACCGCCCAACGGAGGCCTCAATAACATGCGTACTTCACTTCTTCTGCTTCTCGCAACAACCCTGTTTGCCAACGAAAAAGACAGCTTCTTCATGAAGGGCGTCACGCTGTTCCCGGTCGCCAGCCCCAAGGTGGAAAACACCACGCTGCTTGTCGTCGACGGCAAGATTGCCGACATTGGCCTCAAGTCTGCTCCCAAGGGCGTCCGCGTCATCGATGGCAAAGGGCTGCAAGTCTACCCCGGCATCATCAACTCAGCAACAAACATCGGCCTCAGCGAGATCTCCTCGATCCGCGAAACCAACGACACGGGCGAACTCGGCGACTTCAACCCGCAGCTCCGCGCCATTGTCGCCATCAACCCTGAAACCGAACACATCCCCGTAGTCCGCGCCAACGGCATCTCAACCGTCATCACACTACCCGGTGGCGGCGGCGGCTTCGGCGGGGGTGGAGCTGGCATCATTATGGGTCAAGCGGCTCTCATCCACCTGGACGGCTACACGTACGAAGAGATGGAAATCAACCGTACCGCCGCATACCAGATGCGTTTCCCCACCATGTCCTCGCGCAGCTTCGATTTCGACACCTTCCAAACCACCCGCGGGTCCTTCGCCGATGCAAAGCGTCGCTTCGACACGCAGATGGCCGAGATCAATAAGTTCTTCGCCGAAGCCCGTGCCTACATGACGGCCAAGAATGCGAAGACTCCAGGCCTCAAGGTCAACGTCCGCTATGAGGCGATGATCCCTCTGTTTGAAGGCAAGGCCCCAGTGATGATCACTGCTTCAAAAAAGCGCGAAATCCTCGCGGCTATCCAATTCGCCGAAGCGCAGAAGATCAAGCTCATCCTCGCCGATGTCCGGGATCCTGGCTCCGCCGTCGAAGACATCGCGAAAAAGAAGATCCCCTGCATTCTCGGGCCGGTCACGCAGCTTCCGCCAGAAGCCGATGCGCCTTACGACTTTAACTATGCATTGCCCGGCCAGCTCCACAAGGCTGGTGTGAAGTTCGCCTTCGGCAGCTTCGCCAATCAGTTCGCTCGCAACATCGCATTCGAGGCCGCCAGCGCCAGCGCCTACGGCCTTCCTTATGAGGAAGCGCTCAAGGCGATCACCCTGAACGCCGCCGAAATCTGGGGCGTGGGCGACAAGTACGGCTCGATCGAAAAGGGCAAATACGCCGACCTGCTAGTCACCAACGGCGACCCGCTCGAGGTCAAAACCGACGTCAAGATGCTCTTCATCCAGGGTCGGCAGCAAAGCCTCGAATCGAAGCACACTCGCCTTTACGACAAGTACCGCCTGCGCCCGAACTAGGCCATCATCGCCGCGTCAATCGCCGCAGTGCGAACCACAATCTTCGCTGACTGCTGATTGCGGCCTTCCACATAGTGGTCGCCAATCGCGGTGACGATCATCGAGATCGCCTGACCCTTCACGTGAACCGTCACGCCCTTCTTCGTCTTCATCGAGGCGCGAAGCAGGTTCATAATCCAGTCCCCGGCGGGGCTCTGCTGCGCCATTCCACAAACGGCCGCGGCAAGTGTAAAAGGAATCAATCTACGTGTCATACCTGAACTAGCGTGAAACCGTGCCGGATTCAATCATCACCGGACGTTTTCTGTGTTTGGTTGCCTGTTCGTAGCTATAGGCAAGCCCAATCAGCGTCGACTCAGACCACGGCCTCCCCAGGATCGTCAACCCAATCGGCAATGTGTTTCCGCGCGTATAGCCCATCGGAACATTGATTGCCGGGAATCCGGTGGTTGGTGAAAAGAACTGGCTATTGTCCCCATGTGGCGTATTCAAGTCACCGATCAACCGTGGAGGGTTCGACCAGGTCGGATAAATGAGGGCGCTCAACTCTTTCGCATCCATCGCCTTCAGCACTGCCACTCGCACCTTTTCGCGATACTCATCGTCCGCCTTACACTCCGCGGAGTCTGGCCCGGCCGGCGTGCTCTTCTCTGCGGCCTCCAGCCTGCCTCTGAGATTGGGATGAAACCCATTACTCTTTACAATTGCGCCAAGATCCTCCGCAGGCACCTGCCCCTTTCTCTCGGCCAGAAACTGGTTCAGGTCATGCTTGAAACCCATACATCCTCGTGGCTGCCGCAGCGATTCGATCTCCTCCACGCGCACTCCATCGATCACCTCAGCCCCGGCTTTCTTCAGATCCTCGATCGCCTTCGCAAACACCCGCAAGATCTCGGCGTCCGTCGTGTCTCGCTCATACGCCTGCCGCAAGATCCCGATCCTCGCCCCCTGAAGAGCCGTCGCGTTCAAGGCTTTCGTGTAATCAACCGCCGGCCGCGACACAGTCACCGCATCTCGCGCATCCTGTCCCACAATCACATTCAAAACTCGCGCCGCATCCTCCACCGTGCGCGTCATCGGCCCCGCAATATCAGCGCGAATGCTCAACGGGAAAACCCCGCTCCGGCTCGTCAATCCCATCGTCGATCGAATGCCCACCAGAGCCTGATGCGACGAAGGCCCACGAATGGAATTCCCGGTATCCGAACCCAGGCCAACCAAGCCCAGATTCGCCGCCACGGCCGCTGCCGTGCCACCACTCGATCCCGCCGTCACGCGGTCCAGCGCATAAGGGTTCTTCGTGTATCCCGGCAGTACAGACGACACCGTCTCGTAGGGGCTGAACGCCCACTCCGCCATGTTCGACTTCGCAAGCACAATCGCACCCGCTGTCTTGATCCGCTCCACCTGAAACGCATCCCGCCGAGGCACGTACTTCGAGAACACCAGCGCCCCATTGCTGGTCGCAAGCCCAGCGGTTTCCATGTTGTCTTTCACGATCGCAGGCACACAATGCAGCGGCCCAGTCAGCCCGCCCGATGCATATCGACGATCCAGTTCAACCGCCTCCCGTTCCGCGTTCGGGTTTACCAACACGAGTGAATTGATCCGGGGGCCCCCGCGATCCAGTCTCTCCATGCGGTCCAGATATTGCCGGACAAGCTCGCGGCACGTCACGCGCCCTGCCCGCATTGCCTGATGCACTTGAGCAATCGTCGCTTCTTCAACAGCGAACCGTTGCCCTTGCAAAGCACTCCAGCAAACGAACGAAAGATAAATCACTCGACTCATCTTTCGATCATAGGGTCTCCACTATCCTGTTCGCTTCACCTTGATGATGGAATGAACTTCCCGGTCGCGACCCACCATTCTCCACTGATAGGTCCCTATCCGTCTTAGCGTCCACGGAAGGGTCCGCGGTCCACCATTCACCACCGCACTCGTCGCCGACTCGCTCACCCACGCGATCGCTTCATTACCCGACACCAGGTCGACGCTCGAGATCACCATGATGTGCCCCACCAGCGGCCGCTTCTTTGAAAGCTCATCCTCCATGTCCTTTTTCGTTTTCTTGTCCCAATCCACGGCCACCTCGCCTTTAGACGCTTTTGGCGTCCGGTTCAGCAGGATCACGTCGTCGGCCCTAAGGTCGATCGGATTGTCTCGAATCGTTTGCCGATTGTAAAAGAAGTCTTCTTCCGGCGACGATGGTCCGCATCGGAATTCATAGTTCTTGTACTTCGTCTTCATGTAGTTCCCCACAAACCCATTGCAATCCGACCCCAGAAACATATCCACGAGCGACGCAAGGGATGGCAAGCCGGCCGCTTGCTCCTGCTCGCGCCACCCACGCCAATAGCTCATCGCATGGATGACGGCTTGCAGCATCTTGGGGTCCGCCTTGCCCACAAACGCCGCGTTGAACATATCCTTATCTACATACTCCAAAGGACTCGTCTGATTCTGGATTCGAATGCCCTTACCGAAAAAGAACACTGGGGTGTCCATGAGACCCGCGTGAGTTTCGATGAAACTCCAAATTCCGGCACGCAACGCCCATCGCTGATCATGCGAATAGCCGGCCCGGTTCGTGTAGCGGCGATTCAGGTACTCGTCCACAGGCGTACTTACAACGCCTTCAACCTTCACCACATCGTTCTTCACCCGATACACCGGAACACTGATCGTGTGGTAAAGATTCACATATTGTGCTGCTGTCATCTCACCCAAGTACAACGTCAGCAAATCACAAAAAAGCTCATTGGCCCGAAAAGATTCTCTCAATCACTTTCATGTTTGCCAACGCCTCTTCAAGCGGCACCGGCACTACGCCATCCTCTTGAATTGCCTTGCTAAACAGATTCCCTTGGATCGTGTACTGGTCGCAAACAGGCATCTCTTCCACGATTCCTCCCGGCTCAACCAGAATTCGCATCGGCCGATCCGGCAAGGCATTAAACGGGATCTCAATCTCTACTCTTCCCTTGCTACCAAACACAATCACGCGCTGATACGGGTTCAATTGCGTTGAGCAACTAAACACGCATTGCCCCTGCGCATAGTCAAGAATTGCGCTCGTCAAACGGTCGGTCCCGAACTCCGGGTCCCTTTCCACACTCGAGACAACCCTTACTGGTTCGCCTCCAAAAATCATCCGCGACAGCGTCACGGGATAGCAGCCGATATCCATCAACGCCCCGCCGCCTGCGCTCACCTGATTCCGAATATTCGCCGCATCCCGGTTGAAATAGCTGAACACACAAGTCATCAGCCGCAGTTCTCCGATGGCTCCGCTTTCCACTAACTCCTTGGTCCGCAACCACTGGGGATGAGTCCGCGCCATAAACGCTTCGCCAATCTTCACGCCATTGCGGTCCCGCGCGGCGATTAAATCCAGAGCCTCATTCGTCGACAATCCGATCGGCTTCTCGCACAACACGTGCTTGCCCGCCTCCGCCGCCCGAATCGACCAGGGCACATGCAGATCGTTGGGCAGCGGATTGTAGATCGCATCCACATTCGGGTCCGCCAGTAGCGCTTCATATCTGCCATGCAGTCTCTCGATTCCAAGCGCCGCGCAAACAGGCTCCGCCTTGGCCGTATCGCGCGAAGCCATGGCCACGACAACACTGCGCTCCCCCTTCTGCATGGCCGGGATCACCTTTTCCCGCGCAATCTTTGCATTCCCCAAAACGCCCCAACGGATTTTCTCAACCATCGTGAAACCTCTACACTCAGTATGTGGATGTGATTCGCGTGACGGAACATCTGGATCCGCACGAGGTTCTTGAAGGGTATCGCAAAGGCATCTTCCCGATGGGCCATGAAGATGCGCCTGTTTACTCCTGGCACCTGCCGGAGCGGCGCGGAGTCCTGCCACTTTCGCAATTCCACATCTCGAAAAGCCTCGCCCGCACACTCAAGCAAGGCCGCTTCATAGTCACTTTCGATCAAGCTTTCGAGCAAGTCATGCGAGCCTGCGCCAAGCGCGAAGACAATGGGGTCTGGATTACCGATCGTTTCGTCGAAGTCTACAGCCAGCTCCAACGCGAAGGCCACGCCCACTCCGTCGAAGTCTGGGTGGACGGCCAGCTCGCGGGTGGCACCTACGGCATCCACATCGGCGCAGCCTTCTTTGCCGAATCAAAATTCCACACCGTCCGGGACATGAGCAAAGTTGCTCTCGCGAGTCTGGTCGACCAACTTCAAAAGCAGGGTTTTAGCTTGCTCGATGTACAATACTGGACGCCTCATCTCGATCAGTTCGGTGTAGTTGAGATCGATCGAAACGAATACTATTGGCAGTTGCGTGAAGCAATCCGTACACAAAGGAGCTTTCGGTGAAAATCGCCGCAATCATCTTCGGTCTCCTGGCAGCGCTCTGCGGCTGGAACGCGGCTTCTAACTTCCGTGACGCCTACACCATGCGTAAGTACTCGGCTAAGGTTGTGGGTTCCAAGCTCAAGGTCGATTTTGGCCGCACCGATTCGGATTCGATCGAGGAACCGCTCTACACGATCCTGGTCGACCTCGTCACCACGAATGAACCGATCAGTAGGTTCCATTGGGAGGGCGATCCTGGTCAGGCTGTGTACCCAGAGGAAGCCCTCGACGAATTCGCTCGCTTCGCCCCGGGAACCATTCACAACATCTCCGTGGTCCGCGGCAGCCCACGCGAGGTCCGCATGGATTCGCTAGATAGCAGCTCTCCACTCAATAAAGGCATCGCCTGGAGCAGCTTTACTGTATTTTTGGCAATTGTCGCACTCACGATTTCCTCCGCCAGGAGTTGGAACAAAAAAGGCCCTTGGGGACTCTTTGTCGCCATCGGCTTGTTGCCGCTACTCGGGGCCATTCCTGTCGGTTGGTTTGGCTACGAGCGACTCACCACATGGGAGTACATTTCCGGTACGATTGTCGGCGTAGAAAAGCCATTCGACCCGACTCAGCCGCTTGCCAATGTGGAGTTCACCGCCAAAGCCCTTGAAAAAATCCCCGAAACCTCATACCAACGGTTCACTTTTTCTTGGAATGGAAACACCTATACTGGCGGCTATCGAGGGTGGCATGGTCCCTACGACGAGAAATTGGCGCAACAAGAGCCTCGCTTCTACATCAGCCCCAAAGACCGTTGGGCCACAGCCGCTACAGTCGAATGGGGAGAGGATTTCCTGATCCCTGTTGGAATCCTGATGTTGTTCGGTGTAGCCTTCACCGGAGTGGGTCTGTTGATCAGGAGTTCGAAGATTTAGGGCTACATCGCCGGTTGAAGCCGCTCGCCTTCGATCGCCTTCTGCGGGCCTTCTGGCGCTCCTGTTTCGATCTCTTCATAGGCTTCCACGCCTTGCGCGGTAATGCAGAACCGTCCATTGTCGGTCCGCATTATGTAGCCCTTGTCGCGCAGATACCAGAGCGCGAACTCCAGATGCTCTTTTTCGATCCCCAGCACATCCTCAACTTCGCGGATCTGCACATACGGGTTATCCGGTTTACATAGCCGTTTGCGATACATTACCGCCAGCGACATCGTTCGCTTTCGCCGCTCAGCCGCCGTTCCCTGACCTTCCTTCTGATTGCGGAATACATCCCAGGTTTGCTGCCTTTTGGCTGCCCACTGGGCGTCGTAAGCCGCGCGCTTTTCCAGATCCCTCAGGGTCTGATAGGCCTCAAGTAGCTGCTGAAACTTCGCCTCATCCCCTGTGTCCTTATGGTCAGGGTGATACCGCTGCGCCAGCATCCTGTAGATTCTATGGATCGTCTCGAAATCCGCTTTCGGATTCACCTGAAGAATTTCGTAATAGTCATCTTCCCGAGACCCGCTCCCGGCACTGTCCCCAGTCATCTGTGCTTCGATCCCGGCACGATACATCTTGTTGCCATTGATGTTCAGCCAGCACACCACACCATTCCACAATTCCGTATTGTGCTTCTCCCCCGGAATTTCCACCTGCACCGCCATCCCCAATGGCAGTGGTTTAGCGACTTCCACGCACAACCCAACTTCACTGCGATTGATCAGAGTACCGTCAAGACGGGCCGCAAAACGGCTACCCGGCTCCGTGACTACAACAACCTGTAGCGAGGAGGCTTTACGCTCGACACCTTTACGTCTTCGATCGACCATAAGTGCTCGTATCGGCAAAACTAAGGTAAACCTATAGGCCATGGCCTCCGCCAAGCGCCTTTTTTCCCTCGACGTCTTCCGGGGCATCACCATCGCCCTCATGATTCTCGTCAACAGCCCCGGCTCCTGGAGTCATATTTACTGGCCGCTTGAGCACGCCAAATGGCACGGCTGGACGCCAACCGACATGGTATTTCCTTTCTTTTTATGGATTTCCGGCGTCGCCATGACTCTCTCTCTAGCTCGCCGCAAGGCCGAAGGCGCCAACCGCGGCAAACTCGTGATCCACACCGCCCGCCGCGCCGCGACCATCTTCGCCCTTGGCCTCCTCCTCAACCTGATCCCCAGTTTTGACTTCGCACACGTCCGCATCCCGGGCGTTCTCCAGCGGATCGGTGTTTGCTACTTCTTCGCCACACTCATTTACCTGTACACCTCCCGCAGAGGTCAGATCATCGCCGTCTCGAGCCTTCTCGTGGGCTACCTTGCCGTCATGCTCTTCCTTCCTTTCCCTGGCGCAACCCCCGACCGCTGGAGCATGGAATCGAACGCAGCCCGCTTCATCGATGGCATCGTTCTCGAAGGCCACATGTGGCGCAGCACCAAAGTCTGGGATCCCGAGGGCCTGCTCTCCACTGTCCCCGCCATCGCTACGGTATTGCTCGGTGTTCTCGCCTCCCGCTACCTACTGACTGGCACCGCCCTCTCGCTCGCCGGCCTCGCCCTCGGCCTCATCGTCCCCATCAACAAAGCCCTCTGGACCCCAAGCTTCGTCCTCCTCATGGCGGGCCTGGCCTCCGTTGCTTACGGCTTGCTCGAGCGCAGCCGCGTCGAGTGGAAGTTCTTCGAAATCTACGGCACCAATTCCATCGTCTCTTTCGTGCTGTCCGGCATGGTCTCCCGCATCCTGGGTATGACAGGCGCGGGCAAGCAAATCTATGAATGGCTCTGCGGGTTTCTGTCCCCTATCAATGCCTCGCTCGCCCAGGCCCTGCTGATGGTGGCCTTCTGCTTCAGCGTTGTGTACTTGCTGTACCGGAAGCGGATAATGGTGCGCCTCTAAAGCACAGCCACAACACGTATCCGGCTACCGGAAACGCAGCCGCCACCCAAAACGACATCGCATACTGATGCTGGTCAAAGAACGCCCCAAAAATCGGTGCCGTAATCGCCGTGAGCGCAGAAAAACTCCCTGCCCCAAGCCCCGCAATCAGCCCTGCCCGGCCGTTGCCAAACGCGCTAGTGGCATACGCAATGCCGCCCACAATAAAACTGCCCGTCACAAACATTGCGAGAAACAGCTCCGCCATAAACAACGGTAAGCTCGTCATACCAGGCGCAAAAACCAGCGGCAACCCAAACACCAGCCCCCAGGTAAAGGCCCTCCGACAAGCCTCATCCACTGCCACGCCCCGCTTCACCAACCGGTCAATCCACCATCCCCAAAAGAAATACCCACACTCCCATCCCATCGGCGGAATCCACAACAGCTTCCCCAGATCCGCCTGCGACTGCCCAAACACCTTCGACAAGTAAAGCCCCGACATATAAAGAATAAACCCAAGCGGCACAGCCCCCATCGCATAGGCCGAGATAAACGCCACCACGCGCCGGTCCCGCCACGCAAAACTATCTTGGCTGATGACAGGCCGGCCCGCCAACTCTGGCCGCTTGCAAATCCGCCACCACCACGCCAGCCACAGCATCCCCGCCAAACCCGTAATCCAGAACGCCGCCCTCCACCCATAAGCCACCGCAATCGGCGTCACAATAAACGGCGTCAAGATCGCCCCCAGCGATCCACCTGAATAGCTCAGCGCAATCCCCCGCGATCTCCGCTCCGGCTCAAGGGTTTGCATCACCGTCCGCAGCGCTCCGGGGAAGGTCGCCCCTTCGCAGAATCCAAGCCCGGTCCGCAACAGCGCAAAGCTCACCGGCCCACCAGCCATGGCATGGAACGCGCTCGCCAGGCTCCAACCCGCCACCGCCAGTGTCATCCCGTTACGCACTCCCAGCCGGTCCAGCAACATCCCCCAAAGCGGATTCCCAATCATGTAAGCGTATGAAAACGCTGCCACAATCCAGCCATATTCTTGTGCCGTCAGGCCCGTTTCCTTCTGAATACTGGGAATCAGAACCGCAATCGCGTTGCGGTCGATATAGCTGATGGTCGACACCAGCATCATGGCAAGGGCAGGGAGCAATCTTCGATTCTAACCGCTTCATCCGCCAATTCCGGCGTTTCGTCGGAAACTTCGGGTATCCAAACACGATTGGCTCCAAGCTGGACTCATGAAGCTACAACACATCTTCCTCATTGCAATGACCACAGCGCTCTTTTCCCAGGAGCGTTTTGACCACCTGGTTCGCGGCGATTTTTTCGCAGGGTTCTCTGGCAACGCGGAAGCGTTGGAGCGGGGCATGAAGAATGCCGAAGCGGCCCTCAAAGAGAACCCCAAGCACGCCGAAGCGATGGTCTGGCACGGTGCCGGGCTCTTCTACCAATCGAACGTAGCCTTCCAGAAGCGCGACATGGCCAAGGGCATGGACCTCTACACCCGCGGCATCGGCGAAATGAATCAGGCCGTGGCGCTCGAGCCCAAGAACATCGGCGTCCGGGTACCCCGCGCAGCGGTCCTTTCAGCAGGAGCGAAGTTTATGCCTCCGGACATGGCCAAGCCTTTATTTATGTCGGTGATCGAGGATTATTACACTGTCTATCAGATGCAGGAAAAGAACCTCGATCAACTGGGAACCCATCCCAAGGGCGAGCTACTCTTTGGTCTTGCCGATACTTTTAGCCGCATCGGCGCCAAGGAAAAGGCCGACCATTTCTTCACCATGATCCAAGACAAAATGCCGAACACTCCTTACGCCAAGCGCGCCGCTACCTGGTTTGAAACCAAGCAGCCCCTGCCTGCTGCTCAAACCCAGTGCATCGGCTGCCACACTGGAAAGTAACTCATGAAGGAGCTGGGAAAACTTCTCTTACTGAATGTCTGCATCGCACTCGCTCTCGTGGTGGTGGCCGCGGCATACATGAAGAATCCAAGGCTGGAGCGCTTGCTCTGGCCTTTCCTCGTTTCGATGACTTATTCAACCTGCATCGGAGGCCTGGCCTGGTGGATCCTGCCTCGCTGCGCGACACGATTTGTGCACTCGAAATGGCTGCGCTGGTTGCAACTCTCGGCGCTGCTCTCCGTATTGAGCATGGTCGGCGGTACGATTGGGTTCGCTTTGTTAAAGTGGCAGCCGTTTGTGAATTTGTATCTGGAATACAAAGCCTCGATGCTCACCTGTTGGGTAGTCACCATGATCATCGGCACAGTGTCGTATGTGATCGAAGAAAGCAAATACAAGATGCAGGCCACCAGCCTGGAGCTTCGTACCAGAGAACTTGAAAAAGAAAAGGCCCTCAAGGCCGCCAGCGAAGCCAAGCTGCAAAGTCTCGAATCCCGCGTCCATCCCCATTTCCTCTTCAACACGCTCAACTCGATCCTGAGCCTTGTACGTTCCAACCCCACAGAGGCGGAAGCCACCATTGAACGCCTCGCCGCGCTCTTGTGCTTTTCGCTCGACCGTCACGGCAGCCTGGTCTCACTCGAGGACGAGCTCAAGATCACTCGCGACTATCTTGAGATCGAGCGGGTCCGCTTTGGTGACCGCCTTCGTTTCCGCTTCGAGGTGGACGAGTCGCTCTATGCAGTCAAGCTCCCCGCAATGTCCTTGCAGACCTTGGCTGAGAACAGCGTCAAGTACGCCGTCGGCGCACAGCGCAGCGGTGCCGACATTGTTGTGACCGCCCGGCGCAACGGCAACGGCCTCGAACTCGAAGTGATGGATACCGGGCCTGGCTTCGATCCCCAAAGCCTCCCTCAAGGGCACGGCCTCGACACCTTAAAGCAACGCCTCGAAGCCCAATTCGGCGAGAACTCCAGCCTCTGGACCCGCCGCCTCAACCCCGGCATGGAGGTCGCCTTCCGCGTCCCATGCTAAGGGCTTACGTACTCGATGATGAAGCGCTGGCCGTCGACCGGCTCAAGCGCATGCTCGCCACCGATCCTCGCATTGAACTGATTGGCTCTTCCATCGATCCTCAGGAGGGCATCGAACAAATCGACGCGCTATTGCCAGACCTTTTGTTCCTCGATATCGAAATGCCTGAGATCGATGGCTTCGGTGTCCTTCGCCGTCTGGTTCACCAACCCGTCGTCATCTTCACCACCGCCTACGACAAGTACGCCCTGCAAGCCTTCGAAACGAATTCCATCGGCTATCTGCTCAAACCTGTGGAAGCCGCGAAGCTCAAGCAAGCCGTCTCTAAAGTCGAGAGTCTCCGCGGTGCCCCTCAAGACTATTCGAACCTGCTCTCCCAAATCGCCACCAAGCTCTCCCCGCAATACCCCGAGCGCATCAGCTCCAAAACCGGCGACAAAGCCGAACTCGTCGATCTGACCCGCGTCAGCCACTTTTACGCCGAAGACAAACTCACCTTTGCCGCCACCGAATCGAAGGCCTACATCATCGATCAGACCATTAGCGAGCTCGAAGAGAAGCTCGACCCCGCCCGCTTTTTCCGCGTCCATCGCTCCACCCTCGTCAACCTCCAATTCGTCGCCGAACTCTACACCTACTTCGGCGGCAAACTGATCGTCAAATTGAAGGACACAAAGAAGACCGAGATCACAGTTTCCAAGGAGCGAGCAAAAGAACTACGCGATCGCCTGGGGGTATAGAATGATCCAATGTTTTGGTCCAGAACCCTGAAAGCCATACTGCCGACGATGCTCGGCGCCACCTACCTGTTTGCCCAACAGAATGAAGAAACGGATCGAGCCTCCTTGCGCCGCAAAGCGCAAGAGGAGTGGTACAACGAAAACTACTCCGATGAGAAGGCCAAGAAAGGTGGCCCTTGGAAGGCACAGTACCGCAAGTTCATTCTCGATGCCGCCGCCAAAGAGCGCCAGACCAGCGCTGCTTTGTTACCCGGTGCCTCTAGCGCTCCAGTGTCGGGCAGTAACTGGGTTAACATCGGACCAACCGGCTCCAACTTCATCAAGAACGGCTCTACTACTCTCACCCAAACTGACTCAGGCCGAATCCGCAACATCCTCACCCATCCCACAAACGCAAGCATCATTTACATCGCCACGGCTGGCGGCGGCGTATGGCGCACTACCAACGGCGGCCTGAGCTGGGCACCAATCACGGAAAGCCTCGGCACTCTATCTATCGGCTGGCTCGCAATGGACCCCGCCAATGTCAATACTCTCTATCTGGGTCTCGGTGATCCATTCGACGGCACCGGCATCGGTCTGGTCAAATCTACGGATGGCGGCACTACCTGGTCCAACCCCGTCTACCTCGGCGACTCCACCATCACGACTCAGGTCATTGTTTCCCGCTCCAACCCACAAATCGTGATGGCCACAACCAACAAAGGTCTATACCGCTCCACAAATGGCGGTGCCAATTGGAGCCTAGTCTCCATCGCCACAGGCCAAGCCGAACAGCCCTACGTCTGGTCGATCGCTCACACGGGCGGCACCAACTTCGTGATTGCCTTGGAGGCTCTTTCAAGCGCAGCAAGCGGCACCACCGACGGACAAACATGGACCACAACCAACGATGGCGCCACTTGGACCAAATCCACTGGGTTCACCAGTAGTCTCGGCATCGGCCGTGCCACGGTGGCATCGGCCCCATCCAGCCCGACCACGGTTTACGCCATGGCGGCCGTTCCAAACTCTTCCGCCGACGATGACCTCGCCGAGATCTTCCGCTCCACCAATGGCGGCGTCACCTGGACAGCGCTCGGTGCCAGATCCAAACGCTATTCAAACCGCAATCGTCAGTCTTCGAGTGTCTCGAATCTGATGTATGGCCAAGCCTGGTACAACCAGACAATCGTCGTCAGCCCGACTGACCCCAACCTCGTCTACTTCGGCGGTTGCTTGCTTCTGGCCAAGACCACGAACGGAGGCTCGACGTTCTCTCAGATCTCCAACTGGCTCGCGCAATACAACCTGCCCTACATCCACGCCGATTTCCATGCTTCGGCTTTTGATGCAAGCGGCAACCTGTTTATGGGTACCGACGGTGGTCTGTTTAAGTCCACCAATGGCGGCACCACTTGGACCAGCGATTTGAACAAGGGCATCGTCACGCACTTGCTCTATTCCGCCTGTTCAACGCTCCTCACAACGCAGCCGATCCTCGGGGGCATGCAGGACAATGGAACCCGCATCCGGGCCGGCTCTACTCAATTGTTTGATCAAATCATCGGTGGCGACGGCTTTGCCTGTGACGCCCATCAAACCACATCCAACCTTCTGCTCGGCAGTCTTTACAACTCCCGAATCCAGAAGAGCACCAACAACGGCTCCAGCTTCACCCAGGCCTGCAGCGGCATCACAGAATGTGGCACAAGCAATGCCCCCTTCTACACCAAGATCGCCGTCGCCGCCGACAACAACACGCTGTTCACATTCGCCAACACACGCGTCTACAAGTCAACTAACTACGCAGGCTCCTGGACGGCACTCCCGGTTACGGGCCTGCCCACCACGAGCTTCGTGATCCGCAATATTGCCGTGGCAAAGACCAATGTCAATAACATCGGCATCGTCGCCAACGGCGGCGCGAACTGGGCGGCCGCCGGCGCCCTCCCCAACAATGGCTTCAGCCTCAGCTACATCCATTTCGACTCCACCAACGCCAGCACCATCTATGTGGCATCCGTCGCCCCCGATGGCGCCAGTAGCCACCTGTGGAAGTCCACAAACGGCGGTGTCTCTTGGGCGTCCATCGACACCGGCGGCTTCCCTGCCGGCATTCCGGTAAACTTCATCCGCAATGACCCCAACTCGAGCGCCACTCTCTACGCTGGCACTCACCTCGGCGTCTACCGCTCGACCGACGGAGGCAGCACCTGGGCTCGCTTCGGCAGCGGCATGCCGCTAGTGAACATCAACGAGATCTACATCTCGGCAGATTCCACTCGCGTCATCGCCGGCAGCTACGGTCGCGGCTTCTGGCAACTGCAATGAGTTATCTCCGCGGTTGTCTCGTCATGCTGGCCGTGCTGGCTGGCTGTTACTACTTTGAGGTGCGCCAGCTCGAAAGGCTGGCGCTTCCTTTTGCGAAATGATTGGCAGTGCCTCCGGCGATCGTTCTCGCCCTGTTTGCTGGCTCAATCGATGAGCTGATAGCCATATACCTCAGGGGCGGGTCATCTGAAAAGCTGATAAACAACGCACAAACCAGCCTGAGTGGGCGGTTGCGACCATTAGGCCCCCTGGTCATCTCTCCCGCGAGCGGACGGCAAGTGTTGATGTATGAATATGTCTGGCGTCAGACAGGCCTCGCCTCTGGAGAGCACCATCAGATACCGGCGATCATTCGCGGACTCGCCATGGCCCCTTGCGAATTACTCACCCCTAGGGTCCAATTCGGCTCGAAGGATTCTCAAACCTCGAACACTTAAACCAAGAAACCCTGGATGCCCGCAATGCCATTGCCAAGATGGACGAACGTCTCAAACAAAAGCAGTGGAAGGCGCCGGGCGCCAATGTCATTGAGGCACTCAATGCGCTCGACGCTCCGGTCCCTCTGGAAGGCGGAGCCGAAGACTTTTTGAATCCAGCGGCTGAAGACCGCGTCGGCAATGGTGGCCTTGCTAAATATCAGTGGACACTTACGGAATCGATCATTGTTCCTGGCTCAGAAGTGACGGTGGTGGGCATCTATCACGCGAGCCCCGCCAGAATAGATCTGAAGCGTAAAGGGTTGAACGTTTCGAATGGGCTAAGACCTGGCTCGGCAGAGGTGGTTGCGGGAAAAAATCTGAAGACACAGTGGATCGGCGTCGCTGCATTCGCGGCAATTGCGCTATTAAGCCACGTCTTCGTTTACAAGTGGCTCGGCACGATCCTCAAGATGAATTCTGCAGATTAGCTTCTCGCTCAGGCTTCAATCGAATTGGTAAAACACAGCAGAGACGTTGCTACTGCAACGTCTCTGCCATCTCGATCGCATGTAGGAAATTGCGTCCAAAGATTCGAAACAAGAATCTATCCTCCTGCCAATCCAGCACAAAGGCCTGATCCACCGAATTCGTCTTTTCGTAAACGATCAGCATCCCCGTAGTGCCGCGCACTCGCACCTGCCTTATTTCCGAATTGGTCTTCAGAGGGATGAACAGCGTTGGCTGCGCCCGGTGCAGCCTCACCAAAGCATCCGTTTTCTCGGGGGAAAAGCCAGCGAGCTCAAGCGAAAACCGGATGTACTCGTCCACAGCCAACCCTGATGGCAGTTCCAACCTTGAGGGGCGCGACTGCAACAGGAACGCACAAGCCTTCCACGGACCAATTAACTGTGGGCACTGTCCATAAGAGGTGTGCACCGTCTTGCTCCCGGACTTCAAGCGAATTTGAGCCCCATCGATTCCGGTAGGAAACTTGGGCAGGATTCGCCCCAGCTGTCGCAAATCGGTCTGAATCGCAGCGAGGTCAATCGTCCGTTGAATCTCTGGCGCATCGATCACTTTGATGGATGGAGGATAGGGCAAGTGGGGTGTTCGCAGGCCGCGAACTGAAAAATCAGCCAGGCTGGACGCTTCCGTTACAGACTCTGTTCTTTGGGTTTCGACGTTTGAGGCAGCACTC
This sequence comes from Acidobacteriota bacterium, assembly GCA_016870995.1. Taxonomy (GTDB): domain Bacteria; phylum Acidobacteriota; class Terriglobia; order Bryobacterales; family Bryobacteraceae; genus Bryobacter. The sequence continues at coordinate 20,665 of VFZU01000036.1, read as the reverse complement.
ATCGGAAAGACATTCGGCAGCAGCAGATTCACGGTGGTCTTGCTGAAGTCAAACGAGACATTCTCAACGTGAGTTAAAGTCAGCGATCTCCACATGGCCTCTGCCGTGGCGCGTCCGGCAGGCGTCAGCAGCAGGACAACCCCCAATCCCGCCGCGGCAGCGAAAGTCCACGACACCTTGGACGAATTGGGCCTCGACGACAAAGCCTCCGCCTGCGTCCGCTGCCAGGCCAGTGTGATGGCGTCATCCTGCAATTCGGGTTTTTCTTGCAGCAATTCCAGCTTCTTCATGGTGAACATCTGCGTGGCCTCATCTCGCATAGCGCTTCTTGAACTCCTCTGCAAACTTTTCTCGGCTCTGGCCAGCAAGGTACCAACCGAATTGGCCTTCAACTCGAGCATCATCGAAAGTTCCAGATAGCTGTGGCCTTCGGCGCGCGCTTAAAGCAGTGCCGCATCTCGCGGAGCCATTTCAGCAAGAACAGATCGCACTTGTTCCTTTTGTTCGGCCAACAGCAACGCCTCTTCCGGTGTTGCCAATTGAGGTCCGATGTTGGGTGCCATCTGCTCTCTGCGCCGCCTTCGCTGATTTGCGCGCAGATGGTCCAGGGCCAGCAGAAAGGCAGACCGCTTCAACCAGCCAATCGGGATGTCACACTTCACCTTTTCGCGCAGAAACTTGGCGAAAACGGTAACCGCAATCTCTTCTGCCTCCCCCGCATCGCCCAGCACGCGCTGCGCACTGGCCACAATCACGAGGTAATTTTGACGAAAGAACTGCTCCTCCTGCGTAACTTCACAGGAGACCACTTCACTCGATTGTTCGGCCAGAGTGGATGGTTCCGAGTTGCCCAGATACACCGATAACGGCACCGGTCTGCGAAATGTGACAGCTCATCGCCAATTAAGGCTTGAGCGGAATCTTGCGCTGCCCCCAGGTAGGCGGAGCCGGTTCGGTGCTGAGCCGCTGCACAGGCTTCTCCGCCAGCAGCCGAAGCGCTTCCTTCACCGCTGCCTCGAGCTGCGGATCCTTGCCCGCAATGACATCCTTCGGCCAATTCTCGACATCGATATCCGGAGCCGTGCCTTCATTTTCGACAGCCCACTTACCTTCCTTCGTGAAGAAGCCTCCGCGCGGCGCAATCATTGTCCCGCCGTCGATCAGCCCCGGCGTGTCAGCCGTGTGCACCAGCCCTCCCCAGGTGCGCTTCCCCACGAGCGGGCCGATCTTGCGATAACGAAACATCCAGGGCATCAAATCGCCGCCAGAACCCGCCATTTCATTGATGATCATCACCTTCGCGCCCCAGATGCCCGCCGAGGGGCTCGTGAATGGATACCGTTCTCCCGCGACATTGTTGAAATAGCCATCAAAGGTACGGCCCAGCACATCGATGATGTAATCCGCCGCCGAACCACCACCGTTGTAACGCTCGTCAATCACCGCCCCGAGCTTATCCTGCTGCGCAAAATAGTATCGATTGAAGCTCGTATACCCTGGCTGGCCAGTATTCGGCACATAGACGTAGGCCAGCTTCCCACCCGAGAGTTGATCCACCAATCGCCGGTTGTCTTCCACCCAGGCCCGACTCCGCAACGCCACCTCTGTCGGTGTTGGCACCACAGTCACCTGCCGGGCACCCTCGCGAACAGGGCGGCTGTTAATCAGCAGCACCGTCTGCCGACCCGCCGTTCCATCCAGCAAACGATAAATGCTATCGGGAGCCTTCAGATCCACACCATTGATCGCGAGAATGTAATCGCCCACAGCAACGTTCAGCCCCGGCACCGCGAGCGGTGCCGTCAGTTCAGGGTTCCAGCTCTCCGTGTCATAGATCCGACTGATCTTGTACAAGCCCTGATCGATCGTGAAATCGGCACCCAGCAACCCAGCCCGTGAGTTCGGCACCGACGGAATATCCCCGCCCCTGACGTACGAGTGCCCAACCGCAATCTCGGCACCCATGTTGTCGAGCAGGTAATTCAAATCGGCGCGATGCATCACATGCGGCAGCATGCTCCCGTAAGCATCCTTCATACGGTTCCAATCCGAGCCTTGCATGTTCGCCACGTAGAGGTAGTGCTTCTGGTTCCGCCACCCTTCGTTGAAGATCTGCTGGAACTCCTCCCTCGGATCCAGATGCATCCGCAGCGTGACATTCAGCTTGCCCTGGCCAGGCGTCGGCGCAGCCTTATCCGCATCCACCAGGTGCAACGCTCCGCCGCTCATGTGAACCAGCTTCAATCCATTCGCGCTCACCTGATAGGCACTGACACCCGTCACAAACGGAACTAGCTTGCGATCGCTCAAACGATACCGATGTAGGATCCCGCCCATGCCTGGCGCCCCGCCGCCGTTACCAGCCCGGCCCAGAGCCTGCAAAAAGTAAACCGTACCAGCCGCCCCGGCCCGCAATTGCGAGTATTGATTCGCGGGGATTCCCGGCACGGCGAGGATACGCTTCGCCAGTCCATCAAAATCAATCTGAACCACCGGCTCAGCCTTTGTCGTGCGAGCAGGCGGCGCCGCCGTATCCTCATCGCTCTCCGGCAGCAGCGGGCTCGCCTCGTTCTTGCTCAGCATCGCCACATACAGGCTGAATGTCGTGTCGTGATCATAGGACGTCATATCCAACCACTGCGACCGCAATCCAAAATCGGTCGAAGCCAGAAACCAGAGATACTTCCCACTCGCATCCCAAACCGGCCAAACAGAATCAGCCAGGCCATCAGTCACCTGCGTCGAAACCCCGGTCTCGACATTCGCCACAAATACCGCGTGATAGAGCGACTTCAAGCGGCTCGAATAAGCCACCCACTTCGAATCCGGGCTCCACGTGGGGTTCAGCGTACGCGCCGGCACCATCCAGGGATCATTGCCAATCGACTTGGTCTGCCCAGTCGCAATGTCCATCACCCAAACCTTCAGGTTCGTATCCGTGTACAGCAGCTTCTTCGAATCCGGGCTCCACGTCGGGGTATAGAAAAACGTCGGGTTCGCAATCGCAACTTCCCTGGGCGCACTAATGCCATCCTGCGACTCAATGATCAGCTTGTACTCGCCCGACTGATCGCTGAAATACGAAACAAACTTCCCATCGGGCGACCAGGCAGGAAATCGCTCTGCCGAGCGCGACGAATTTGTCAGATTCCGCACATCGCCCTTGTCAGCCGGGATCGTGAAGATCTCCCCCCGCGCCTCGACCGCAATGCGCTTCCCGGTTGGCGAAATCGCCAGGTTCGTCATGCGGCTCGTCACATCCTCCCAGCGCGGCATCATCCACGGAAAATCTCCCGTCGCCGTAATCTCGACAATCTTCGCTTTCGCTGTCTTCGGGTCGAGCTCATGTACAAACCCCGCCTGCTCAAACACCAACATCCCCGCCCCCGCATTCAGCGTCTTCACATCAAAATCCGTGAACTTCGTCAGCTGAGTCAGCTTCTTTGCTTTCGTCTCGTACGACCACACATTCGACACCCCATCGCGATCCGAAAGAAACGCTACCGTCGTCTCGTTCACCCAAACAGGATCGATCTCCTTCGAGTCCGTCCACGGCGGCGACACCAGATCGTACGTCTTCAAATCCACAATCCAGATGGGCCGGTTTTGTCCGCCACGATAATTACGGCGCTCATCGTCCCAACTTCCATTCATGCGATATGCGATGTGCGTACCACCCGGCGAAAGCTTCCCCTGAAATCCCCGCGGAATCGCGATCGGCTCTTCAATCCCGCCTGCGGCCGGTACCGTCCAGAACCGCGGCGCCGGGCTCGGCGCAGAGCTATTTCGAGCGCTGATAAACATCACGGACTTTCCATCCGGAGTCCACCCTTGCGCCAAATCCCCTCCGGGATGATAGGTCAACCGCTTCGGCTCGCCGCCCTCAACAGGCACCACATACACATCGGTGTTCCCGGCATACTCCGCGCTAAACGCAATCGTCTTCCCATCCGGCGAAAAATGCGGATGCGAACTTTGTCCCTGGTGGCTTGTGATCCGCCTCGCCAATCCCCCGGTCTTATCAACCACCCAGATGTTGCTTGCATAGGCAAACGCAATGTGGCTTTTGCTAACCGTGGGCATGCGCAAGAGACGCGTCGGGGCTGCCGGCACCAAAAGCGCCAGCGCAAAAAACAGAGCAAGAATTTTCATGGAAGTGCTTTTAGGTTACACGTCAATCCGCACGCAGCGTAATGGCCGGATCAATCATCGCCGCCCGCCGCGCGGGAATCCACCCGGAGATCAACGCTGTCAACAGGAACACTGCCGACATCCCCGCAAAAACCAGTGGATCATAGGCACTGGTCGAAAACAACAGACTTGCAATGAACTCCGCCAGCACCAGCGACACCGCCGTCCCGATCACCAGCCCCGCGACAACCAGCATCAGCCCCCGCCGCTCGATCATCATCACCACATCCACCGGCCGCGCACCAATCGCCATCCGAATCCCAATCTCACGCGTGCGCTGCGACACCGTGTAGATCATCACTCCCGTCAACCCGATCAACGCCAGCAGAAACGCGACACCAGCAAACACCGCCATCAGGAAAAGCGTAAACCGCTCTTTTGACAGCGACGCATTCACCGTCTCCGTCATCGTCTGAATATTCCAAACCGGCTGAGAATTATCCGCCGACAACACTTCGCGACGAATCGATTGCGCCATCTCACTGGGCTCGCCTTTCGTGCGCGCAATCACGCTGAAACTGGGAGCAATTCCCGGGATCAACCCAGGCGCTTGAAAGTAAGCCCCATAAACCTGCACGCGCGAAGGCTTGTCGACACCCATGTTCTTCACGTTCGCGGCGACACCCACAATCGTTCGCCAATTCGGCGGCGTACTGAACCCAATCTCGAGCCTCTTGCCAATCGGATCTTCGTTCGGAAAGTGTACTTTCACAAATTCCTCATTCACCACCACGTGCGGCGGTGCCGCCGCATCCGGTAGCGTGTTCCCCCTACGTAGCGGAACCCGCATCGCCTCGAAGAACCCGGGCGTCACGGTAAAGAAATCAGCCAGCGGCGCCGTCGCCACCGTCACCGGCGGACGGCCTTCAATCCGCATGATGTAGCGCGCGTTTCCTTGCAGCGGAAGATCCGTCGACAGGGCAGCGCTCTCGATCCCGGGCAACCGCTTCAAGCGCTCCACAATGTCACGCCCAAACAGAATCTGCTTCTCAGGAGCCGTTGCATACTTCGAAGGCAGCGGCGTCACCCGCATCGTAATCACATGCGACGGTTCAAAGCCAAGATCCACGACACTCAGGTTGTACAGGCTGCGAATCAACAACCCCGCCCCGGTCATCAACACCAGCGCGGCCGCCACCTGCACCACCACCAGCCCCTTGCCAAACGACGAGGTCCGCGAGAACCCGCGCGACTCGGGCTTCGACAATCGAATCGCCGGCAACAATCCAAACAACAACCCCGTTACCAGAACGGCCGCAAGCGTAAACAAGATCACTCGCCCATCGAGCGTTACTTGATCCACCCTCGGCAAATTCTGCGGCGCAAATTGCTTAAAAGCCAGAAACGCCGCATAAGCTAGCGCAATCCCCAGCGCCCCGCCTGCAAACGCCAGTACAAAGCTCTCCGTCAGCAGTTGCCCAATCAAATGCCCCCGCGATGCGCCCAAGCTCAACCGGATACTGAGTTCCTGCTGCCGAGCAGCACCCCGCGCTAAAAGCAAATTCGCCACATTCGCGCAAGCAATCGCGAGCACAAACCCCACAGCACCAAGCAGCGCCAATAGAGCCGGCCGCACCGGTCCCGTGAAGTCCTCAAGCAATGAAGTTAGAGCAACTTGCGCCCCCTCGTTCTCTTGAGGGAACCGCTGCACCATCCCACTCAGCAAGGCGCTGTATTCCGTTCGCGCCTGCTCAATCGTCACGCCCGGCTTCATCCGGGCAAGGCCAATCAGATTGTGAAAATCTCTCCGCGTCAGATCGAAACCTTCGAGCACCAACGGCGCCCAGATTTTGTTCTTCGCGGGATACTCAAACCCCTGCTCGGCAATCCCGATCACAACCCGTTGCCGCCCATTCAAATTGATCTGCCGGCCAATCACAGCCGGGTCCGCCGCAAAGCGCTCCGTCCACAACCCATGGCTCAAAATGACGCCGTGATCCTGCCCCGGCCGGTAGTCTTCCGCCGTAAAGTCTCTCCCACGCACAATGCGAATCCCAAGAAACGGAAAGAAGTTCTCCGACACCTGAATCCCGACATAACGCTCCGGGTCCGAATTCGGCAGGATCAACGAAAACGGGCTGCCGCGATATCCAATGAGACTGGTCGTCTTCGAGTTCGCGCGGTAGTCATAAAAGTTCCCTGCGGCAAGTGGAATCGGGTCCGTCGTCCGCTTCAGAATTCGCTCTCGCACCTGCAACAACCGCTCCGGCTCCGCAAACGGCAGCGGCTTCAACAGAATGCCGTCCACCACGCTGAACATCGCCGCATTCAGCCCAATGCCAATCCCAAGCGCCAGAATCGCCGCCAGCGCAAACCCTGGATTATTCTTTAGCGAACGAAGCGCATACCGCAGGTTGTCCCAGATCATAACCCTGATCTTATTGGGTCTGGGACGAAACGGCTATGCAAGGGACGGAAGGTTCGCCCTCGCGTAATCGATACATTGCTGGTTCAATTTGTCTTCGAGCGCCAAATGTTGTTCCGGCGTCAAACCCGACGTCTTCGGTAGCGGTTTCTTCGGTGGATGGTTGCGAACATAATCAATCAGCATGGCCAGATCCCGCGGTGGCACCGGGCTCTTCTCGTCGTAAACCTTCCAGTACTGCTCAGTGAAAATCGGCACCTTCAACGGATCGCGCGTCAGCATCTCCAATTGGAAAATCATGTTGCGATCTTTCTTCTGCATCTTCGCCACAATCGCCGCCAGATCCAGATGCCCTTCCCCAAACGGCACCTCCGACAACAGAATCCCATCCTTGTAAAAGTCAACCCCGATATCCTTGAAGCTCACATAAATCGTATAGGGCGCCAGCGTATCGATCGTCTGCTGCGGCGTCTCAATCAGCGACACACTGTTCACCAGATCGAGACAAACCCCAACGTATTCGCTCTGCGCCGAACGAACCCAGGCTACCAACTCATCCGACCGCCAACCCTTATGATTCTCGATCGCCAACGGCAGCTTGTACTTCCGCAACACCGGCTCTGCCCGCCTCACCGCGAGCTTGCACACGTTGTCAAACTCATGAAACTCCGCCGCGTTCTTAAACTGCTCATACCGTCGCCCCGAGAACGGATCGTGCACACAAGCAATGCGCCCATCCATCTGCGAAAGCTGCTTCAGCGTCGCATCGTACTTCACCAACTCATCATCCGTCCGTGGCGTCCGCACCAGCATCGTCGCCCGCATGTCATACTTGTTCAACTGATTGCGAATCTTCGCAAAGCCCGCCGCGTCCGTATCCGGTCGCAACGAAATATGCGGTGCCCCCAGCCCCTTCTCGCGCGAGTATTCAATGATGTCCCAATCCTTGCCCATCGCCTTGATCCGGGCCGTCAGCCCAGGGCTGGCAGTCCCCATGTTCTTCAGCACTTTCGATTGCGCCGCAGGTGCGAGCGCGGCGGCGGCAAGGCCGGTTAGCGTAGATCGACGGGTCATAAGCGTTTGCCCGATTGTATAACCGATTTCCTACTCCGGCTTGGACCGCTCCAGCTCCCGAGCCTTCGCTCGCACATCCGCCGGCAGGCTCTTGTTGAAGCTTGCTCCAAATCCTGTCTTCTGGTGATACACATACCCCTGCCACGGATCCCGACCCTCAATACGCGGGTCACCTGTCTTGCGCAAATACCCCTCAAGCCTTCCTCGCAATTGCTGCTTCGCCGCCTTGTACCCCGCACCTCCAGCAACGTTACTCAACTGATACGGATCCTTTTTGAGATCGTAAAGCTCTTCCCCCGGCCGCTTGCCGTAACACAGCCCATACTGCTTGGGAAACTGCTGACGATTCTCCACGATGAAGCTCGCCGTCGGGCATGCATCCACATCCCCATGCGGAGTTCGATTCGAAGACACAAACTCACCGCCAGTCGGCCAGCGGCCAGGCTCGAAGTTCCGCAGATACAAGAAGTCGTTCGTGCGAATCGCCCGCACCGGATACGTTTGCCCATTGGGCCGCGCCATCACATGCCGCTCAAATCCCGTGAACACACAATCTCGTCCGGCATCCTCTCGCGCAAACACATCCACCAGGCTCCGCCCCGTCATCGAAGAGGGCGGCGCAACCCCTGCCACCTCCAAAAACGTCGGCGCAAAATCCATGTGATGCACAAAACTATTCCGCGTCTGATTGCCGGCAATCCGCTTGCCCCATCGCACCGATAGCGGCATCCGCACACCCCAGTCGTACAGGTTCACCTTCGCACGCGGAAACGGCATCCCGTTATCGCTGGTCACCACAACCAACGTATTGTCGAGCTCGCCAATCTGCTCGAGCTTCTGCAGCATCTTCCCCAGCTGTGAATCGAACCACTCCACCTCGGCGCAATAATCGAGTAAGTCCCCTCGCACCGTTGGCGTATCCGGCCAGAACGGCGGCACATCCACATCCTCCAGCCGCTTACCCAGCTTCTGACCATAGCCCCTCTCATAAACCCGATGCGGCTCCGTCCCGCCATACCAGAAGAAGAACGGCTGCCCCTGCTTCCGCGCCGCTAAGAAGTCCTCAAAGTTCCCGGCATAATCTCGCTCATCGAGGCCCCCTGCCGGTGGCTTCAACGTGCGCGAGTTATAGTTCACACCGCAGATTGGCCGCTTCTGTCCTGCTGCGGTCCAATCTCCCGGCCCCCAGGTTTTCGCAGTGTTCCCCACGTGATACCCGGCATCCTCGAGCAGCTGCGTGAACACGGGATACTTCGGCCGCAGCGTCCCATACAGCGCGCCCCCCTCTTCCACCTGCCAGATCTGCCGCCCCGTCAGAATCGCACTCCGCGAAGGTGTGCAACTCGGCGACGCGCAATAAGAGTTGTTAAAACTCACACCCTCGCGCTCCACCCTCTCAACCGCCGGCAGCCGCAACATGTTATTGCGCGTCACAATCGCTCCCGGCCACGAACGGTCATCTGCGATCGCAAACAAGATATTAGGCCGCGAAGTAGCTTGCGCCGCAATCGCCGGCAACGTAGCGAGAAACTGACGTCGTGTCTTCATATCAGCCAATCATCTCCTGGTAAACCTCACGCATACACATCGCTGTCTCCTTCCACGAATACTTCGCCACCTGCCGCAAAGAAAGCTCCCGCCGCCTTGCCTCTATCGCAGCCAGCATCTGTTGCGCCCACTGCGCCGCGTCATACGGGCTTGCAAACAACGCCGCCCTTCCCGCCACCTCACGATGCGCCGCAATGTTCGACACAACCACTGTCGCGCCACACTGCATGGCCTCCAGAATCGGCAACCCGAATCCTTCGTACGTCGAAGGAGACAGCACCGCACAGGCATTGCTCAGCAACTTCGGCAGCGCGCCTTCTTCCTGACGGCCCAGATACCGAATCCCCTCGTGGCTCGGCATTTCATAACCCTCTCGAACCTGCCCCGCCAGCCACAACGGCACCCGGCAACCCTGCTTCCACAACAGATCGATCGCCTCCCGCAACACGCCCAGATTCTTTCGCTTCTCCATCGTTCCCAGATAAAGAAAATACGGCTCTGTCTCACTCTCACTCGGCGCAAAGTGCGTCGCAGCCGCCAGCGGAATCGCCACGATCCGATCCTTCGGCCACTTGAAGCGATCGATCACTTCTTCACGAATCGCCTCCGTCGGCGTATGGATCATCCCCGGCACCCGCAACGCAAGCAACATCGAAGTCCTTGACCGCACCCGCGCATTCTCCCGCGTCGGCTCCCGCCAAGGCGACAAGTCATGCACCGTCATTACGCTCGGCCGGCGGCTCAGATACGGCACCGCAAAATCAGTCCCATGAAACAACTGAGCTCCCTGCTTGGCAAGCGCACGATTCAACCCATACAACCACCAACGCTTCTCAAGCCCCACGGGATGCGGCAAGAACTGATCGCTCACCAGCACGTATTGGTCTTCAGGAAACTGCTCGCGCAAAGCCAACACGAGTTGGTCTGTAAACCGTCGAATTCCTCCGAGCGGCCCCGCCATGGGCGTCCCATCCAGAGCAACTCGGATCGGCTTAGGCATTACCAGCTTCTTTGATCCCCTTCGCGATATCCACCCGCACCAACACCAGCAACCCAGCCAAGAAGAACAATACGAGCGAAAGAATCGCCAACCGGTAGTTGCCCGTAATCTGCAGCGCCAACCCAAAGAACAACGGGCTGATCCAGCTCGTCCCCTTATCGGAAATCTCATACAACGAGAAGTACTCCGCCTCTCGCCCCTTCGGAATCAACTGCGAGAACAGAGACCGGCTCAACGCCTGGCTGCCACCCATCACGATCGCAATCAAAAACGCCAAAATGAAAAACTCACTCTCGGTTTTCACCGACACATAGATATAAACCAGCACCGCCGTCCAAATCAGCAGCGCCACCACCACGCTGTTCTTCGCTCCAATCCACTTGGCCAGAAAGTTAAACCCCGTCGCCCCGAAGAACGCCACAAACTGCACCATCAGAATCGCTTTCGTCAAGCTCCCCATCGACATGCCAAGCTGGTCTGACCCAAACTGGCTCGACAGCGAAATCACCGTCTGGATCGCGTCGTTGTACAGCAGAAACGCCACAAGGAACAGCAATGCCTGTGGGTAGTGACGTAGATCGCGAAACAAAGCCAAAACCTGCTTCAGGCCAATCGTAAGATACGTTTCACCAGCAGGCAGCTCACGCCCACCTGCATGGTTGTGCAGCCCGAGATAGGCAGGGATCGTGAACAACCCCCACCAGATCCCCGCTGAACAGAGGCTGATCCGCACCGCCATTCCTTCTGACAATCCGAACGCATCGGCATTCGAATAAAGATAAAGATTGAGCGCAAGCAAAGTCCCCCCGCCCAGATATCCCATACCCCATCCGATCGAGGAAACGCTATCACGCTGCTCCGGCGGAGCAATCTCAGGCAAAAAGGCGTTATAAATCACAATCGACGCCCCAAACATCAGGTTCGCGATCAGGAAAAGCCCCGCTCCCCAAAGATAGTGCTCTCCATGCATGAAGAACATCGAAGCGGTCGCAAATACTCCCACGAAAACCAGCCCACCCAACATCTCCCGCTTGCGCCGTCCATAATCGGCGACCGCTCCAACTAACGGCAGAAACAGCACCTGCAAGATCACCGACAACGCAATCAGGTAACTCCAAAGAGCCCGCGGCTCAATCGCGATCCCCAGCGGGTGTATATATCCATCCGCCCCCGCTGCCGTTTTCGCGAGAGACGTCAGATAGGGCCCCAGAAACAGGGTCACCACCGTCGTCGAAAACGCCGAGTTCCCCCAATCGTACGAATACCAGGCCCACTGCTCTCGTTTCAGATTTGGAGGGTTCACAATATTTCCTAACGTTCAGCCGCCGTCGAGCATCTAAGTGCCATGAAGATTTTAGTATCTCTTTTTCTAGGAGCAACACTTGCCATGAGCGCTGCAGAATCCGCACACGAGTTTTCCATGAAGGCCATCGACGGCAAGCAAGTCGACCTCAAGCAGTTCGCCGGCAAGCCGGTCCTGTTCGTAAACGTCGCCAGCCAGTGCGGTTACACGCCCCAATACAAGGGCCTCGAATCGCTCTATCGCAAGTACAAAGATCAGGGTTTCGTGATTGTCGGCATCCCCGCCAACAACTTCGGCTCCCAGGAACCAGGCACCAACGAAGAGATCGCCACCTTCTGCAAGCGCAACTACGACGTCAGCTTCCCCATGATGTCCAAGGTCGACGTCAAGGGCGGCTCGATGACCCCTCTCTACGGCTACCTCACCAAAACCAGCGGCGACGTGAAGTGGAATTTCACCAAGTTCCTCGTGGGTAAAGATGGCAAAATAATGCAGCGCTTCGAGCCGGGCGTCGACCCGATGGCCGCTGAGCTCACCAGTGCCATCGAAAAAGCCCTCAAATAACTAGCGGGGGCGAAGGCGCAGTACTTCCTTCGCCTCAATTTTGTTGTACGGCAATGGGTCAGCGGTGCCGTTGTACCAACTGTCCCAATAGTCCTTCGAGTGGCTAGAGAAAACGTGTCCCGATTGCCCAAGAGTGATTGTGAATAGAGAGTTATCCCAGTCGGCCGTATCAGCCACAAATCGAAACGCGGGCCCAACTCTCGGGTTCGATTGCTTCACGGTTTGAGTAGCACCACTCAGCGGCACCGGCCCTGCCTGCACATACTGGTCAATCATCGGTAACCGAAGCGTCCGCATCGCTTGCGCAAACGGCATCCAGGGCTTTGCAATAAACTTCCCCACCGTAATCGCCTCTCCCAACACCAGGTTCGAAACCATCAAGCGGTGAAATCGACCGTAATCCCAAAACTTCGGATTCTTCCCCTGGCTGCGAACCCCATTCTCAATGGCGTCGAGCAATGCCTGCACCATCACCTGATCGTAATCCTGAAACCAATCCTTCGGCCGGTTCTTCAACAACCCAGCAATTACAGACGGTGCAAAATGAGAGTCGAACCCCGTCGGCAGAGTAGTCACCCTGCGCATCACCGCCTTCTTTAGCTCTTGATAAGCAAGCTCGGCGATCATCGGCGCGGCCAGCCCGGCTTCCATCTGACCATTCCATCCATCCAAAACCTCAATCGCCGCCGTGAAATCTTCCCGCGAAGACTTCCGCGTGCGCGCAGCCTTCACCAGTTGTCCCGCCAGAAAGTGATGAAACTCGGAATACACATCCATTTGAATGGACGTCATCTCATTCGCCTGCCATTTCGGTTTCGCCGCCAACCGGTTCGTGATTTGTCGCTGCCGGTAAGGCGGAGTAAAGATCCCGGTCACCGGGTACTTATAATCCGTCGGGAACGGATTCTGGTTTGAGTTCACCAGCAACCCACCCGGAGGATTGAACGCCCGCGGCATCTCATCGAAGGGAATAAACCCATTCCACTGATTCGCCGGATTCTGCGCATCGAGCGGCAGATCGGCGTTCGGGTTTTGCCGAAGCGGCATGTGGCCTGCGGCCTGATATCCGATATTGCCATCCGTGTCGGCATAGAGGAAGTTATGACAAGGGCCCGGAAAGCGCGACAACGCCGCGCGGAATTGATCCCAGTTCTGCGCCAGATTCAGGTTGCGAAAGGCAAATGGATACTTCGCCTCAAACGCGGTCCATCTCAAAGCGAACCGCGCCCCATTCCGCTCGATAATTGGCCCATTGGGAGTAATGGTCTGATTCATAACAAGGTCAGGTCGACCCTTCACCTTAACCACTTCCCGCTCCACCCCTATCAGTCGCGTCTCATTGAAGTACAGGTCCTGCACATCGAAGTGAAGCGTTGTCATCGACCACGCAATTTTCTGATTGTGCCCAATAATCACGCCCGGCCCGCCTGGAATAGAGCCCCCAATCACATCCAGATTTTGCGCCTTCAGGTGATTGATGTAAAACGTGCTCGGCCAGGAATGTTGCAGGTGCGGGTCCCCCGCCAGGATCGGCTTACCCGTCACCGTCCGCGTTCCCGCAATGGCCCAGGCATTGGACCCAGGCATAATCTCCGTCCCTGCCCTCGTGGGAAATAACGACTTGATCTTGCTCTTGTCTGTCGCCTGCGACAACAAAAGGTTCTGATCCGCTTCTGTCGTCCAACTCGTCGAGAGCTGGCGATACATATGCAGGATCAGCAGCATCGAGTCCGAGAGTGTCCACTGCCGCGGCGTGTAGTTCAGTGCGCGAATCTCCAGAGGCAACTTGTCAAGGTGCGTCGACAACCAGTCGTTTACGCCCCGCGCATAGGCCGCGAACCAAACGCGATCTTCAGCGTCAAGCGTCTCCACCATCGCATTCGCAATCCGTCGCAGCCGCAGCGTGCGCGCTACTATGTCGTTTTCTACAGCGGTCTGCCCCACCAGCTCAGCCATCTCGCCCGCTGCGATGCGCCGCGTGGCTTCCATCTGCCAGAACCGGTCCTGCGCATGCACAAAGCCCTGTAAATAAAGCGCATCCTCAATCGAAGTAGCGCTGATATGCGCGATCCCGCGCGCATCGCGCGTAATCGTTGCCGCTTGTGAAACGCCTAACGGCAATTCTCCGGCCGTCTGCGGAAAGGCCTGAGAAATGAACTGATAAAACAACCCGCCGCACGCGACAAGCAGGATCGCGCCGAGGGCATTGGTATATTTGAAAACGCGTCGCACCTATACAGAGTCTAATGGAAGCAAATAGCAATATCGGATTCAAGCTGTTTCTGCTGCTCACAATCACCGCCATCAATGCGTTCTTTGCGGCCTCAGAAATCGCCCTGCTCAGCGTGCGGCGGCCAAAAATTCTCCAGCTGGCGCTAGAGGGCAACCTAGGTGCACAAGCCGCACTAAAGCTCCTCCAGAGCACGGAGCGGCTCCTCAGCGTCATCACCGTCGGCATCAGCATCACCTCTCTCGCGATGGGCGTCGCCGGCGAAGAAGCCATCAACCAGTGGCTCCAATCCAAGCTGGTACCACTTGCCCCAGCCGGCTACGCGGGTGCCGTGGAGATCCTCTGCTTGATGCTGAGTTTCGTGGTGCTCACGCTCGTCCTCGTCGTGATCGGAGAAGTCGTTCCGAAGAACATCGGCATCATCGCTTCCGACCGCATCAGCATCCTCAGCGCCCCGCCACTGCTCATCGTCAGCCGCATGTTTGCGCCGCTCGTATTTCTAGTCGAGCGTCTTTCCAATCTCTTCTCCCGACTGCTAGGCCTCCCGTCCGGTTCCGTCCACGGCGTTCACACCCTCGAAGAAATCCGCCACATCGTCGAATCAAGCCTCGAGCATGAAACCGTCACAAAGTTCGAAGCCCATGCAATGGACCGGCTCCTCGAGTTGCGCGAATTAGTGGCTCGCGAAGTCATGACCCCGCGCAGCAGCATGGTCTGCCTTTCGGTCGACTCCTCACTCGACGCGCTGCTCAAAACGATGAGCGACCATCATTACTCGCGCGTCCCCGTCTACAAGGAAAAGCCCGACAACATCATCGGCATCGTCCATTTCCGCGATCTCCTCACGGTGTGGCAGGAGCGACGCGTGGCGACAGAAAAGCGCCGCCCGGTCCGCCAGTTTCGTCTCGAGCAATACGTACGCAAGCTCCCCGTCATTCCTGAAACCAAGTCACTCAGCGAACTGATCGATGAATTTCGCGCCAACCGTGCCCACATGGCGCTCGTGGTCAACGAATTCGGTGCCGTCAGTGGCGTCCTCACCCTTGAGGATGTCTTCGAACAAGTCTTTGGCGAAATCGAAGACGAGCACGATCTGGTCGCCGTCGAGCAGGCCAAGGACGCCGCCGAACTCGAACTCGAAGGCGCAACCCCAACCCGCGATCTTGAAACCCGCTACGGCATCGAGCTGCCCGCCGACGCCGGCTTCGAAACTCTAGCCGGCTTCATCCTCTTCCGCCTCGGCTACATTCCTGAGGTCGGCGAAGCCGTCCTCGAAGGCGACCGCCGCTATACCGTCATCGAACGCGAACGAAATCGCATCGGCAAAGTGCGCATTGAGCGCGTGGATCCAGCCTAGCTTTCGCGAGAGCTGATCCAAACGGAAAAAGGCAGCCTGCACTCAGCAAGGCTGCCTCAAAATTCCACGATTGTAAGAAAGCTTTACTTCGCCTTCTTCTGCTTCTGCTGACCGACGCGGACCTTGAACTGCTTCGCCTGAGCATCAGCATAAGCCTTCCAGTCGAAACGCTTGGCAGCGTCAGAAAGGTAGGCGGTCACGTCGGCATCCTTGGGGAGAACAGCCATAATGGTGGCTGTTTGCGTGCCATCGGCATTTTGAATCCGGTAGCGCTTTACATTCGGGATTGCCATAACCCTTTTAGTGTAGCAAGTTCCGCAGCCCAGACTCCAGCCCCCGGTAGCGGAAGTCATATCCGGCCTTCAATAACGCTTCCGGAATCACCCTCTGGCTACCCAGCAGGATGGTGCTCATCTCGCCAAAAATCAACTTGAGAGCCACTTCCGGAACCGGAAGAAACGCCGGGCGGCGCAGAACTTTACCCAGGATTCGCGTGAAATCAAGGTTTTGAACCGGTTCCGGCGCAGTCAGATTCGCGCAAGGGGGAGGGTTCTCCTGCCGCAGCAGGTACATCACCGATTCAAGCCAGTCTTCCAGGTGGATCCAACTCATCCACTGCTTTCCGGATCCCAGCTTGCCGCCAACTCCAAATCGAAAGGCAGGCAACATGGCACCCAGTGCGCCGCCCTCTGTCCCCAATACGATCCCAGTCCGCAGGCAACACACTTTCATCCCAAGCGCGCGCGCAAGATTTGCTTCCTTTTCCCACTCGACGCTCAGATCCGCCAAAAAGCTCTTCGATGGTTTCGATTGTTCCATCAGCGTTTCGTCCGCTCGATCTCCATAGATGCCAATCGCCGAGCCACTCAACAGAAGGGAAGGGCGCCGCGACAAAGTGGAAAGGGACTGCACCAGCGACCGGGTCGATTCTACGCGACTCGACCGCAGCAGCGCCTTGCTTTCCGGGGTCCAACGCTGGTTCACCGGGGCACCGGCCAGATGGATGATGGCATCAACGCCGTCAAATGCTTCTTGGGGAGCTTCCACGCGCGGTGGATTCCAAAGAAACGTCTCAACACCCGCTGGCAAACCAGTTACCGGCCTCCGGGACAGCAAATTCACCTGGTGACCCGCACCGGCGAGCCTTGCAATCAACGGCATCCCTAAAAAACCCGTCGCGCCAGTGAGTGTAATTCGCATCAGCGCCTACTTGAAAGGGAACGGATCTTTGCCCGTGCTTTCGATGTATGCGATCTCACGCAAGTAGGAGGCAGCATCGGTTTTGCGCTTCATTCCATCGTAGGACATAAACCGGATCTGCCCGAAAATCGGCCTTTCCACCCACGGTCTGTCATGCAATCCGAAGCACCACAGAATCCCCGTATAGGTATTAGGGTCCCTGCCGTCGAGTGCGTACTTATCGTGCAGGTAAATCATCGTTTCGAGCGCATCCTGGCAAGTGGGCGACCACTCGATGATCTTCTTACCCCAATACATGCGGTAATACCCATGCATTTTGCCGCGCAAGAGCAGTTCCTTTTGGGTCGCATTCCAGATGTCATCGTGCGTTTCGGCACGCTCGAACTGGTCTCGCGTATAGCTGGGCTTCCGCTCATCGGTGGCATGGGCCAACAGAGTTTTTCGAGCCCAATCAGGCAGACTAGTTAGACATTCCACGTGGCGGCCGGCGTACCTGGCGAAATTAAAGGCCAACTCACGTCGCACCACCATTTCTTCGATATATTCGGTGCTCGAAATTCCCTGCTCTAGCCCATAGGTCTGCACGCGGAGCGCCACATCCAGCGCCCCAATCATCCCAAAGTGCAGATACGGGCTCAGGTTCGAAGTTGCATGAGAAGCCGGTTGATTTCGATCCCCCGGATACCTCTTCAAGTTCTTGTCGAGGAAGAACTGCAGACGCTTTTCTGCCTCAACCGCTCCACCACGAAACGTCAACGACGGTGCAACATGTTGATCAATTTCGCATCTATTCACAAGACTGGCTATGTTTCCGTCGGTAACATGGGTGTGATACGCCGGGATCTCTCCATCCCATCGCTTCGCCAACTTCGGCATCTGAAACGGCTTCAGATACTCCGGCAGAAAACGATGGATCTTCGGGCGGATCGTGTACGCTGCATATTCCCGCTTCTCGAACCGGTTCATCGGCACCACGCACGACGAATCCACAGCCAGATAAGGCACCTTCAGTTCTTGCGGAACCGACGAGTGATGAGTCGCAGCAATAAAGGTCGGATAGTCATCGGTGACCACAGCCGCGGCGTCTTCCGCCAGCTTGTAAAGAGTATCGTTGGCGTCGCTCCGTCGCGCCCGCAGATAAAACACATACCCGGCACCGATCGCTGCAAGCCGCTTTGCCGTCTCCGGCACGCCTTCCAAAATAAACGTGTGTATGCGACGGTTGGCCTGACGATACGTGCAGGTTAAACCTTCATACACCAGTACGGGAAGCTTCAAGCTGTTCGCCAGGTGGATTGCATGGGCCAAGGCGTGATTCCCGTCCACACGCCGGTTCATCTGGCTCCAATACAGTACATAACTGGCCTGCGGTCGCAAAGGCGCGTCATTCAGGCTACGAATCCGGTCTTGGGCTGGCGACATCACAGCAATTTAATGATGTTACTACCACCGCACTCGCTACAATATAAGAGCCGATGCGTGCTTTGAACCGCGCTCGCCTGTTGTGGGGCTACCTGTGGGGCAAATGCCGCCTCAACGCCCTGCCGGTCGAGTACATCGTCGAAACTACGGCCAAGTGCAACATTTACTGCCCGATGTGTCCCCGCGAGACGCACAAGCAGCCCAAAGAAGACATGTCTGACGCTGTCTTTGAACGGTTGGTCGACGAAAGCGGGTCCAGCGCCGAGCACATGATGCTCATTGGCCTCGGCGAACCCCTGCTCGATAACAAAATCTTCGATCGCATCGAATACTGCGACCGCCACAAGATCTCAACCCTGCTCTCCACCAACGGAACCCTCCTCGACGAACAGGCATCCGAACGCCTCTTGAATTCCTCGCTCGAACACATCACCCTCAGCTTTGACGGCTCCACCAAAGAGAGCTTTGAGTTCTACCGCAAAGGCGCCAAATTCGAGCGCGTCCGCAACAACTTCGTCCGCTTCGCCAAGATGAAGGCCGCCCTGAAGTCCAAGGTCCAGGTCGTCGTCCAGATGGTCCGCATGGAAAAGAACTGGGATGAAGTCGCCGACTTCGAGTCCTTCTGGAAGTCCATCCCCGGCGTCGACCTAACGCGCGTCAAGGCCGATGAAACCGACCTCATGAGCCCCGACGGCGGCCACGCGCCAGGAGACTTCCAGCACCCCTGCCACTACTTGTGGCGCGGTCCCATGTACATCAAGCACAACGGCGACGCCTACGCCTGCTGTCAGAGCTACATGCTCGACGGCGCACCCGTCGGCCGCATCGGCGAACAGTCTTTGCCCGAGATCTGGAACTCCGCCGAAATGCAACGCATGCGGCAGCTCCATCGAGAAGGCCGCGCGGGCGAAATCGGCATCTGCTCCAAGTGCCGCACCTCCATCCCCCACCCGGTCCTGGTCGCCGGCAGCCTGGTTTTCCACGGCCGCACCGTCCGCAAACTCCTCCCCTGGGTGGAGCGCATCGCCTATTGGAGCCGCCTCCCCATCCAGTTGCTGCGGCCTCAGAAGCAGGCCAGGCCCATGCCAAACCAGCCCGCCTCAGACCTCGTACAGATCAGTTCACCAAAAGATTGATTTCCCAAATCACTTCCCCACTCGACTTAAACCGAAACCAATCGAGGAAGGCCGCGCCAGCGAAATCGACATCTGCCTTGACCGGTTCCAAGCAAATCGTCGGCGATCCCTCAATTAACGAATCTTGCGCAAAATGTATCCTCATGCGAAATAAATCCATGAGCCACTACGTCTACAGCAACATGAGATGGGCAAAACGACGCTTGGATCGCTGAAGGGAGAAAGGAAAGACTATGAATGGATCCAACGGTCAACGACACAGTCGCAGGGTCGCGCTCGTGGTAGCGGCCATGATTGGCCGCACATCCTATGTACAGGCGCAGGAAGGCGAAGATTGCAGCAGGCAAAGGGATCGACTGGGGCCTCGCCTTTGGGTTGGTCCGTAGCAAACGCCATGGCATCGGCCTCTGGCATTGGGGCGATTTCGGGGTGTTTCAGAATTTTGCGGTGCATTTCCCTGACGAGAACCGATCTTTGGTGAGTCTGACAAATGGCGCGCGCGGCCAACGCTTCAATCGTGCCGTTGTGAATCTGCTCTTGGGCGAAGACCTGGCCTGTTTCAAGTGGCTTCGCGTTCAGATTTAACGTCCATCTCATCGTGGATTTGCGCCATTGCTGCCCTCGGGCTATCGTAAAGCTATGACGATTGAAGCCATCAAGAGCGCCATTGCGGCACTACCACTCGAGGAGCGGCACTCACTGGCCTCATGGCTCAATGAACTTGAGTACGACGATTGGGACAAACAGATGGTCCAGGACTTTTCTCCCGGCGGGCGAGGGATGACTTTGGCCGACAAGGTCAAGCGCGAAATCGCCGAAGGAAAAACCATCTCCTTACTGGAGGGTTGCGATCTAGCCAAGACCAGTCGGAGACAATCCCATCAGTGATCTTCAGCCACAGAACGACGGCTTCGTTTTGGGACAGCTACAACCAACTTCCTGAAGATCTTCGTGACCGTGCTGATAAGCAATTCGAGTTGCTCTGCGAAGCTCCCAACCATCCCTCACTACAACTGAAGCCGGTCGGTGGATTCTGGTCGGTTCGCGTAACGGATGCCTACCGAGTTCTTGCCTTGCGCGAAGGAATTGTCTTCACCTGGTTCTGGATTGGCAGTCATGGGGATTACGAGGTTAAGTATTAAGAGTTCTGCAAAAAGGAAATGGGTCATGCTAAACCTTTCACAAATCCGTTAGCGGCGGAGAAAGAGGAAAGGCAGATGACCCGAAAGCAGAATAGCGCAAAAGCGGACTGGAAGGCAGTGATGGGCCAGGACG